>CBFGOS010000291.1:0-3376 GCA_965650425.1 uncultured Lysobacter sp.
TGGGCGGACGCCGCTGCATCAGGATGCGGCCCTCCGCGTCTTCCAGCCACAGCACGTGCGCCTGGCGTTGCGGCAACGGTTTGCCGGCCTTGGGCGTGGGCAGTTCGGCGGTACGGCCTTCGCGTCGTGCGATGCAGTCGTCCTGCAGTGGGCACAGCACGCAAGCGGGGTCGCTGCGCGTGCATAGTGTCGCGCCAAGGTCCATTTGCGCCTGCGTGTAGTCGGCCAAACGCGCGTCCGGCAGGTGTGGACTGTGGACGTGCGTCTCAGCGAAGGCCCACAGGCGCTTTTCCACGGCCGGCTGGCCAGGCCAGCCGTCGATGCCGTGGTAGCGGCTGAGCACGCGCTTCACGTTGCCGTCGAGGATGGCGTGACGGTCGTTCCATGCCTGCGACAGGATCGCCGCAGCGGTGCTGCGGCCGATGCCGGGCAGGGCAGTGAGCGCATCAATGTCGCGCGGCAACTCACCGTCATGCAGTTCCACGCAGCGTTGCGCGGCGGCGTGCAGGTTGCGCGCACGGGCGTAGTAGCCCAAGCCCGACCAGAGCGCGAGCACGTCATCGAGAGGCGCAGCGGCAAGCGCCGGTAGCGTTGGCAGCGCGGCGACGAAGCGCTCGAAGTAGGGCGCCGCGGTCTTGACCTGCGTCTGCTGCAGCATGATTTCCGACAGCCACACGCGGTAGGGCGAGCGCGGGTGCTGCCATGGCAAGTCGTGGCGGCCGGACACGTCGAACCAGGCCAAGAGCTGGGGGGCGAAATCGTGGTTGGTCACTGTGGCGCTCCCGGCACTGCACTGCCCGCAGCGGAGCGCGCCCTGAGTTGCGGCGAAATGACCGACGATGCCGAACGGGGCGTTGGCGATTGCGACGTGCCGCTGGCCGCTGCTTCGTCGTTCTCAAACTCCACTTGCACGCCTTCCAGCTGGGCGCCGGCGATCTCCACGCGCGGCGTGCTGAGCGTGCCTTCCAGTGGCGGCAGTGGGCTGCCGTTCGCGGTGGCACGAGTCCACTCCAGCACGGCGGGAACCCGGAAGCGACCATCAAACAGCGTGGCATCGCGACGCAACGCCAACGACGTGGTTGCGGAAAGATCGGCGGCGCCTTCGTACGCGAGGCGGAACGGCAGTGGCGACGTGGATTGGCCAATCGGGGGAGGCAACGTCGGCCAGCCTGCCGGCCATTGCGCGATCGTGCCATCGAGTTGCAAAGACAGGTCCTTGCTAATCGCCAACCGGCCGCGCGAGCGCAGGGTGGGAACGATGGAAGGCGCGCGCTTGCCGCCGCGGGCAAGGGCTCGGTCACGAAGCACGACGCTGGCCGGCGACAACGTCCAGGTGGACATGTCGAACAGCAGCGGCCCATGCAGGCCGAGCGCGAACGGAATGCGCTGCTCGCCACCGACGTACTGCGCCGCGATGCCGATACGCGCTGGCGTCAGCCGTATCGCATCCTTGCCCAAGTCCAGCGGGCCGGACACGTTGATCGACGCGGGCATCGACCAGTCTCCGTGGTCCAGCGTGAGGTCGCCGCGCGCAGTCAGCTCCGCCTGTCGGGCCGGACGTGAGAGGCCGATCCCCAGGTCGAATGGGACCGTCAGCGGGACGTCCACGTAGCGGCCGCGCAAGCGCGCACGCGTCGCCTGGTTCGGATGGACGGATGGCAGCGTCGCGTCGATGCCGTCGATGGACCAATCGGTGCTGGTGAGGGTGCCGTTGTTCACCTGCAGCCCATCGGTCAGCGTGGGAATCCGTTCCTCGCCGGGTGGGCGCGTCGCCAGCCAATGCTGCAATGCGGGCAGGTCAAGACGGGGGCTGTCCAGCTCAATGCGGCGGATCGACAGCGACTGGCCGCGGCTGCGGACGGTGGACCACGGGACCGAGACGTGGATGCGGTCGGCGCGCAGCAGCGGGGTGGCTGCGCCGGGCTCACGCACAACGACGTCGCGAACCACCAGCACCGGCGTGCCGCGCAGGTGGTACTCGCTGGCGCCGCCAGCGGTGATTTCCAGTCCCAGAGAACGGCCCAGCGTGCCCATGACCAGCGAGGCGAACTGCGGAGGGCGACTGGTCCAGAACAGCAGCGCTGCGATGCCGGCCACGACCAGCGCCAGCACGGCCAACAGGACCACCCTGCGCTTGGCCATCATCACGCGGCAGTCCGGTGGGTGAAGGTCATGCGCCGCCGCTTACGCGCCCAACGCCTCGGGCAGCAGCGCGTCGACGAAAGCCTCGGCGTCGAACACGCGCAGGTCTTCCGGACGCTCGCCAATGCCGGCGAAGCGGATGGGGATGCCAAACTCGCGGGCCAGCGCGAACACCACGCCGCCCTTGGCCGTGCCATCGAGCTTGGTCACGACCAGTCCGGTCACGCCGACTGCGGCGTGGAACTGGCGCAACTGCGACAGCGCGTTCTGGCCCGTGGTGCCGTCGATCACCATCAGCACCTCGTGCGGCGCGGCCGGATCGAGCTTGGCCAGCACGCGCTTGATCTTGCCCAGTTCGGCCATCAGGCCCTGCTGGGTGTGCAGGCGGCCGGCGGTGTCTGCGATCAGGACCTCGGTGCCGCGGGCCTTGGCGGCTTGCAGTGCATCGAAAGCGACCGAGGCGGCATCGGCATTCTGGCCCTGCGCCACCACGGGCACGCCATTGCGATCGCCCCAGGCCTGCAACTGGGCCACGGCGGCGGCGCGGAAGGTGTCGCCGGCCGCCAGCATCAGTGGACGGCCCTCGTCCTTAAAGCGCTTGGCCAGCTTGCCGATGGTGGTGGTCTTGCCGACGCCGTTGACGCCCACCGTGAGCAGCACGAAGGGTTTGGCCTGGCGGTCGATCTGCAACGGCACCGCCACCGGGCGCAACATCGCCAGCAGGTCGGAACGCAGCGCGGCCAGCAGCGCCTGGGCGTCGGCGAACTCGCGCGCCTTCATGCGCTTGCGCAGGCTTTCGACCAACTGGGTGGTGGCTGCCACGCCCACGTCGGCGGTGAGCAGGGCGGTCTCGATTTCGTCGAGGAGGTCGTCGTCCAGCTTGGGGTTGCGCGAGAACATGCCGCCGAATGCGCGCGCG
Organism: uncultured Lysobacter sp.; assembly: GCA_965650425.1. GTDB lineage: Bacteria > Pseudomonadota > Gammaproteobacteria > Xanthomonadales > Xanthomonadaceae > Aerolutibacter. Next base: position 3,062 of record CBFGOS010000291.1, read on the forward strand.
AAAGCGCTGCCTCGCAGGCGGTCGCGCCAGCCTTTCTTGCCCTCGGCGGCGGCGTCCTTGCCCGCCACATCGACGGCCGACTCCGGCGCGGCGCTGGCGGGCATGGAAGCCGCGGTCGACATGGCCGTGGCCGGCATGGAAGCCTGAGCCGGCATCTCCGAGGCCGTTGCACTTGGCACCTCGACGGCTGCATCGTGGCCGGGGGCGGGCTCGGTTTCCAGGGCGGCGGCAATGACCTCTGCGGGCACCAGCTCCAACGGGGACGCCGCTGGCAGCGTGACCGGTTGCTCGAAGGCGGCATCGCCCCGTTCGGCC
>CBFGOS010000292.1:0-3363 GCA_965650425.1 uncultured Lysobacter sp.
AAGCCGAACACCGACGTGTCGTACCTGGCCAACGCGAGGCGCATGCTGGAAGCGAGCGATGCGGTCTACCCGATGTTCGCCACGCACAACGCGCAGACCATCGCCACGATCTGGCAGCGCGCGAAGTCGATGGGCCGCGCGCAGCACTTCGAGTTCCAGAAGCTGCACGGCATGGGCGATGACCTGTACGCCGAGGTGATCCCGGCCGACCGCCTCAACGTGCCGTGCCGCGTGTACGCGCCCGTGGGCAGCCATGAAGACCTGCTGCCGTACCTGGTGCGCCGCCTGCTGGAAAACGGCGCCAACTCCAGCTTCGTCAACCGCATCACCGACGAAGCCATCGCCATCGACGACCTGATCCAGGACCCGGTCGAGACCGTGTCCGCCTTCGAATCCATCGCGCATCCGCGCATCCCGCAGCCGGTCGACCTGTACCGCAGCTACGGCATTGACAGGAGCAACTCCATGGGCGTGAACCTCGCCAACGACGATCAACTGCGCGCGCTGGCCGAGCAGGTCAACGCCGAAGCGGCCAAGACCTGGCGCGCTGCGCCGCTGGTGCCGGGCGCCACGATCACGGGTGCGGACATCGCGGTGACCAATCCGGCCGACCGTCGCCAGACCGTGGGCCACTGGCAGGCCGCCGACGGCGCCGTGGTCGAGCTGGCGCTGCGCAATGCCGTGGCCGCGCAGCCGACGTGGGACGCAACGCCCGCCGCCAGTCGCGCCGCGATCCTGGAGCACGCCGCCGACCTGTTGGAGCAGCGGATGGCGCAGTATCTCGCGCTGTGCACCCTGGAAGCGGGCAAGACCGTCCCCGACGGCGTGGCCGAGGTGCGCGAGGCGGTCGACTTCCTGCGCTACTACGGCGCGCAGGCGCGCACGCTGTTCACGGCCGAGGCGCTGCCCGGCCCCACCGGCGAATCCAACACCCTGCAGTTGTCCGGGCGCGGCGTGTTCGTGTGCATCAGCCCGTGGAACTTCCCGCTGGCGATCTTCATGGGCCAGGTGGCCGCGGCGCTGGCCGCCGGCAACAGCGTGATCGCCAAGCCCGCCGAGCAGACCAACCTGATCGGCCATGCCGCGGTGAAGCTGCTGCACGAAGCCGGCGTGCCGGAAGGCGTGGTGCAGTTCCTGCCGGGCGACGGCGCCACCGTCGGCGCGGCGCTGACCAAGGACCCGCGCGTGGCCGGCGTGGCCTTCACCGGCTCCACCGACACCGCGCGCGCGATCAACCGTGCGCTGGCCGCGCGTGACGCCGCCATCGGCGTGCTGATCGCCGAGACCGGCGGCCAGAACGCCCTGATCGCCGACTCGTCCTCGCTGCCCGAGCAGGTGGTGAAGGACGCGATCGGCTCGGCGTTCACCTCGGCCGGCCAGCGCTGCTCGGCCGCGCGCGTGCTGTTCGTGCAGGACGACATCGCCGACAAGGTGATCGGCATGCTCGGCGGCGCGATGGCCGAGCTCAAGGTCGGCAATCCCGGCCTGCTGTCCACCGACGTCGGCCCGGTGATCGACGAGGACGCGCTGAAGATGCTGCGCGACCACGCCGAGCGCATGGACCGCGAAGCGACCAAGATCGCCGAAGTGGCGCTGGACGCCGATACCGCGCACGGCACGTTCTTCGCCCCGCGCGCCTATGCGATCCCGTCGATCGACGTGCTGCACAAGGAAGTCTTCGGCCCGGTGCTGCACGTGGTGCGCTGGAAGGCCGACCAGCTGGATGCGGTGATCGACGCGATCAACGCCACCGGTTACGGCCTGACGCTGGGCATCCACTCGCGCATCGACGAGACGGTGGAGAAGATCAGCAGCCGCATCAAGGTCGGCAACTGCTACGTCAACCGCAACCAGATCGGTGCGGTGGTCGGCGTGCAGCCGTTCGGTGGCCAGGGGCTGTCGGGCACGGGTCCGAAGGCCGGTGGCCCGCACTACCTGCCGCGCTTCACGACCGAGAAGACCATCACCATCAACACGACGGCGGCGGGTGGCAATGCGTCGCTGCTGACGCTGGGGGACTGACGGCGCCGCAGGGGGCGCTCACCGCACGGCACGGCAAGTCGCGGCCCGATATCCGCTTGGTTGCCGGACCGTGCGGCGAGCGCCCCTCAAGGCTACCGTCGCTGAAGTAGAACAAAAAGAAAACCCGCCGAAGCGGGGTTTCTTTTTTTGCGGCGTTGAATCGGCGATCAGAACTTGTACTGGGCCGAGAACGCCAGCAGGTTGGCGTAGCCGTCGAACGGACCGGTCAGGCGGTGGCCCTGGTTGTCGCGGCTGTCGACTTCCGGATCCTTCGGCTCAAGACGGGCGTAGCCGAAGTTCATTTCCAGCGCGTCGCTGAACTGCCAGGTCGCGCCGACCGAGAACCACAGGCGGTCCGCGTCGGGCAGGCGCGGGGTGCGGGTTTCGATGTGCGTGGGGGTCTCGTCGAGCGCCACGCCCGCGCGCAGCTTCCACGCGTCGTTGAGCTTGAATTCGCCGCCGAGCGACATGAACTCGGTATCACGCCACGCGAAGTCTTCGACAGCATCCGGGTCCGGGTTCTGGAAGTTGATGCGCACTTCGCGCAACGACGACCAGCCGGTCTCCGCCCACGAGGCCATCAGCTTGAAGCTGTCGGTCACCTGGTAGGTGGCACCCAGCGACAGCACCGACGGCGTGGTCAGCGCGGCGGTCACGTTGCCATCCTTGAACAGCGGCGCGGTGAACGGGCTGGAGCCGAACACGGCGGCCACGTCGGTCGGCACGGTCCAGTCAGCGGTGCCTTCCAGGTCGTAATCGATCTCGGAGCGGTAGCTCACGCCGACGGCCAGCTTCTCGGTCGGCTGCGCGTGCATGCCCACCAGCCAGCCAAAGCCGTTGTCATTGCCTTCCACTTCGACGAAACCGTCGCGCATCTGCGGACGCGCAAACGGCAGCGGACGGGTGGCGGGGTTACCGAACAGGATGGTGCCGAAGTCCACCGACTTGGACAGGGTCACGTCCGCGCGCGACAGGATCGCGCCCACGCCGACCGACAGCTTCTCCGGGATCACGTCCACCGCCGCCGACAGGGTCAGGTCGACGATCTTGACGTCCGAGGTGTGCGCGAAATAGCGGCCCACCCAGCCGTCCTCGTATTCGGTCTTCAGGCCGAACGGCGCGCTGACCATGGCGCCCAGCGCCAGGCCGTTATCGAACTTGTGCACGATCGACATCGCCGGCACCGGGGTCACGGCGCCCGCATTGCCGCCGTCGCCGCCAGTCATCGGCATGGCGCCATTGGCCGCCGTGCCGCTGCCTTCGAACTGGTAGTTGAGGTCGATGGCGGTGACATCCACCTGCACGGTGGTCCCCGACATGCGCGCCATGGCAGCCGGATTG
>CBFGOS010000293.1:0-3347 GCA_965650425.1 uncultured Lysobacter sp.
GTAGATGCCGTCGTCGAAGCCGTACCAGCGCTCCTTGAAGAAGAAGTGGCCGCTCATCTCGCCGGCCAGCTCGGCCTCGGTCTCGCGCATCTTCGCCTTGATCAGCGAGTGGCCGGTTTTCCACATCAGCGGGCTGCCGCCGTGGCGCAGGACGTGGCCGGGCAGGCGCCCGGTGCACTTCACGTCGAAGATGATCTGCGCGCCCGGGTTGCGCTCCAGGACATCGGCGGCGAACAGCATCAGCAGGCGATCAGGGAAGATGTTGTCGCCCTCGCGGGTGACCACGCCCAGCCGGTCACCGTCGCCATCGAACGCGATGCCGAGGTCAGCGCCCATGCGTGCGACCGTGGTGATGAGGTCGGCGAGGTTGTGCGGCTCGCTGGGGTCCGGGTGGTGGTTGGGAAACGTGCCGTCGATCTCGCAGTACAGCGGCGTGACTTTCGCACCGATCGCCCGCAGCACGCGCGGGCCGAGGTCGCCCGCCACGCCATTGCCGGCATCGACCACGACATGCAGCGGCCGCTCCAGCTGCACGTCGGCGGCCACGCGCTGGACATAGTCCTCGCTGATGTCGCGCGCTTGCAGCATCCCCGGGGCGGGCGCAGTGTAGAGACGTCCCTCGGCGATGCGGCGGTACAGGTCGGTGATGGTGTCGCCCGACAGCGTCTCCCCGCCGATCACGATCTTGAAGCCGTTGTAATCCGGCGGATTGTGGCTGCCGGTTACCGAGACACAGGAGCCGACGCGCAACTGGTAGGCGCCGAAGTAGACCAGGGGCGTTGGCGCCATGCCGATGTCGGTGACGTTGCAGCCAGCCTTGCGCAGGCCTGCGATGAGTCCCTCCGTGAGCATCGGCCCCGACAGGCGGCCATCGCGACCGACCACGAGGTCGGTCAACTCCTTCTCATGCATGGCCGTGCCGATGGCTTGGCCGACCAGCTCGGCGACGTTGGCGTCCAGCGTCGTCCCGACGATTCCGCGGATGTCATAGGCGCGGAAGATGCCCGCATCCACGCCGAGCCCAGCACCTTCGGTCGCGGCCTTGGCAGCAGCGACCGTAGTGGCTTCCGCCGTGGACGCCGAAGCCTGCTGGGTGACATCCGCCAGGGTAAGCTCCGCGGCTTCGACGGGGGCTTCGCCCGCAACCGAGCGCCGCTGGAGCGACGGTGCGCGCCATGCCAGCAGCGCCAACAGCAGGAAGCCGCCGGCCAAACCGAAACAGGCCATCGCACCCAGCCCTAACGGCCCACCCGCTACGTCAGGAACGGCGGCCGCCACGCGCAGGTCGCTGCCGGGCACTTTGGCGGCCAGGGCCTCGGCGGCCTTGTTCAGCGTGACGTCGCCACGTTCGATCACACTGTGCCCGCCTTGGCGCAGCGCCAGGTAGCTGCCCGCATCCACGGGGGCCTGCTCCACCGCCCCCGCCACCCGGGCGGCGGGCAGCAACACGCTGGCCACGCCAATCGCGGTACCACCCAGCGGCACCGGCGCGGCCACGGCAATCTGGTTCGAGCCGCCTTCGCGCACGATGGCGACTACCGGCGCCTCCGCCACCAGCGCGGACTCCAGCGTGGCCAGGCGGCCGTAACCGCCCTTGCCACTGGAGGCGAGCGTGGCGTACGCGGCGTCCAGATCGGTCGGCTGTACGCTTGCGCCCTTGGCTTCGGGCCACCCCTTGGCGAGCTCCGCCGATGCGGTGGCGAGGTCGCCGGCGGTGAGCGCGGCCAGAAACGCGGGCTGGCGGACCTGCTCGGTCAGGCGTTTGGTGTCCGCGGCGATCGCGGCGCTTGCCTGCTGCACGGCCATGTCTCGCGCCTGCTGCAGCGCGACGCGGCGCGCACCACCGCGGTGCTGCTCCCAGCCACTCCAGCCAAACCACGCCGCCAGCAGCACCGAGCCCGCGATCACCACGGGCAGCAGTGGCTTGAGTTGCGCCAGCGATAGCTGCGGGCGTTCGATCTTCATGTCGACCATGCGTTTCCCCTGTCAGCGCACGCCGGTGTGGCCGAAGCCACCTGCACCGCGCGCGCTGGTTTCGAATTCCTCGACCACCTGCAGCGTCGCCCGCACGATCGGCAGCACGACGAGTTGGGCGATACGGTCCCCCGGTTCCATCGTAAAAGCCTCGCGCCCGCGATTCCACACGCTGATCATCAGCGGGCCCTGGTAATCGGCGTCGATCAGGCCGGTGCCGTTGCCCAGCACGATGCCGTGCTTGTGGCCCAGTCCCGAGCGCGGCAGGATCACCGCGCACAGCGTCGGGTCGCCCACGTGGATCGCCAGGCCCGACGGCACCAGCGCGGCGTCACCCGGCTGAAGCGTCAGCGACCCCTCCAGCGCGGCACGCAGGTCGAGACCGGCACTGGCGGACGTGGCGTATTCGGGCAACGCCCACTCGGTGCCGAAACGCGCATCGAGGATCTTCAGTTCGAGAGTGTGGTGCATGCGGTCCTTTCAGCGGGCCAGAAATGGGGTGCGTCGACGGGAGCGGGATAGAGCCGCGGTGACACCGGTGAGTCCCGCCGCATTCAGGCGTCCACTCATGCGGTCGCCAGCCGCGCGGCGACGAGGTCGAGCAATGCATCCGCAAGTTGCGCTTTCGGCGCGGGGCCCAGGGCGGACTCGCCATCAGCGGAATAGACGACCAGCGCGTTGTCATCGGCCTCGAAGCCGCTGCCTTCCACGCCGACGCGATTGGCGGCGATCAGGTCGACCTTCTTGTTGACCAGCTTGCCGCGCGCATAGTGGGCCACGTCGTGGGTCTCGGCGGCGAACCCCACCACCAGCCGGGGGCGCCGCGGGTGCACGGCCACGTCGGCGAGCACGTCGGCGGTGCGCACCAGTTCCAGCACGAGGGTGTCCTGGCCGGGCTGCTTCTTGATCTTGCCCGCGGCCATCTGGCGCGGGGTGTAATCGGCCACGGCGGCGGCGCCGATGTAGACATCGGCCGGCAGCGTGCCCAGCACGGTGGCGTGCATCTGAGCAGCGGAGCGCACGTTGATCCGCGCCACGCCCGCCGGCGTAGGCAGACTGACCGGCCCCGCTACCAGCACCACCTCCGCACCTCGGCGCGCGGCGGCCTCCGCGACGGCGAACCCCATCTTGCCGCTGCTGCGGTTGCCGATGAAGCGAACCGGATCGATGTCCTCGAAGGTGGGGCCTGCGCTTACCACGATACGCAGGCCGGCCAGCGCTGCGGGCGAGTTCATGCGCGGCTCCGCAGCGGCGTCACCGCCAAGGCCGCGACGATGGCGTCGGGCTCCATCAACCTGCCCTCGCCCACTTCGCCGCACGCCTGGCCGCCGGTGCCGGGGCCCAGCAGGGTGGCGCCACGGCCTTGCAGGGTC
>CBFGOS010000294.1:0-3344 GCA_965650425.1 uncultured Lysobacter sp.
CCGCGCTGCTGGCCAGCCTGGTGGTGTACCTGGTGGTCGTGGCCGGCATGTTCATCGCCCAGTTCATGCCGTGGATCGACGCAAAGCGGCTCGGCCCGGTGTCGCTGACGCCCTACCTGTGGAGCATCGGGGTGTTGGTCGTGCCCAACCTGCTGTTCACCGGCGCACTGATCGCGTTGCTGGCGGTGACCACCCGCAGCGTCATGTGGGTCTACCTTGGGGTGGTGGGGTTCCTGGTCGCCTACGGCATGAGCGGCTCGCTGCTGCGCGACCTGGACAACGTCTGGCTCGCCACCCTGCTGGAACCCCTGGGCATCCGGGCGCTCTCGCGCACGGTGCGCTACTGGTCAGCGGACCAGCGCAACAGCGGCCTGCCGGCAGTGGCGGGGTATCTGCTGGGCAATCGGGCGCTATGGCTGGCGATGTCGCTGGCGATGTACGCCGCGGTGTTCGCCCTGTTCCGCACCCAGCGCACTGGCACCGGTCGTGGCTGGCGCCGCCGCGCCGCGCCGCCGGTCGCAACGCCCGGCCCGGTGTCGTTGCCGAAGACGGCGCCGCCGCGTGTCACGCCGCGCTACAGCGCGGCCACGACCTGGGCTCAGTTCCTGCACCAGTTGCGCTTCGATACCCGTGGCGTGTTCCGCAGCGTGCCGATGGGGGTGATGCTGGTGCTGGGCCTGGCCAACTTCATCCCGGCCGCGCTCAACAACCAGGTGATGTACGGCACGGCCGTCTACCCGGTGACCGCGCAGATCCTGTCCACGCTGCAGGGCAGCTACAGCTGGCTGCTGGTGGTGATCGTGATGTTCTACGCCGGCGAGCTGGTGTGGAAGGAACGCGGCCACCGCATCCATGAGGTCACCGACGCCATGCCGGTGCCCGGCTGGGTGCCGCTGGTTGCGAAGTTCTCCACGTTGTTGGCGGTGATCGTGCTGTTCCAGCTGATTGGCAGCCTGGCGGCGATGGCGATGCAGCTGGCCAAGGGTTACACCGCGCTCGAGCCGCTGTTGTACCTCAAGCAGCTGGCGTTGAACTCGATCCCGTTCGTGTTGATGGGCGGCTTGGCGCTGTGTCTGCAGGTATTGGCCAACAACAAGTTCGTCGGCTATGCGTTGCTGGTGCTGGTCATGGTGCTGCAGGCCGTGATGGGCTACCTCAACCTGGAGCACAACCTGTACACCTTCGGCGCGTGGCCCAATGCGCCGTACTCGGACATGAATGGCTACGGCCACTTCCTGGCCGGGCAGCTGGCGTTTCAGGGCTACTGGATGTTGCTGCTGTTCGCGCTGCTGTGCGGGGCGGTTGCCCTGTGGGTGCGCGGCACCGACGCCGGACACCGTGCTCGTGTGGCGCGGCAGCGGATGCGCGGGCGGCTCGGCATGGCCTTCGCGTTGGCGATGCTGTCATTCGCTGCCATGGGTGGAGTGCTGTACTGGAACACCAACATCCGCAATACGTACCGCAGCAGTGACGACGTGCTCGACCTGCGCGCGCACTACGAACGCAGCTACAAGCGCTTCGCCAAGCTGCCACAACCGAAGATCCTGGCGGTCGACGTCGATGTCGACCTGTACCCGGAGCGGCAGTCGATGCGTGTCGAGGGCCGCTATCTGGTCCACAACCCGCATGCGCAACCGCTGCGGGACGTGCACGTCGCAATGCAGGATGACAAGACGCTGAGCCGCATGGACCTGGGTGAGGCGACGTTGCTGAAACATGATGCGGACCTCGGCTACCGCATCTACCGGCTGGCGCAGCCGCTGCAACCGGGCGAACGGCGCGACCTGCGCTTCATCGTGGACGTACAGCCCAATGGCATCACCAACGGGGTGGCACAGGATGACCTGGTCGAGAACGGCACGTTCTTCAACAACGACCTGCTGCCGTCCTTTGGCTACCAACCGCGATTCCAGATCGACGACCGCAATGAGCGTCGCAAGCGCGGCCTGGGCGAACCCGAGCGCCTGGCCAAGCTGGAGGACGTCGCCGCGCGCAACGCCCACCAGATCGACGACGACGCGGACTGGCTGGACTTCAAGGCCACCGTCTGCACCGCGCCGGACCAGACCGCCCTGGCCCCGGGCTACCTCAAGCGCGAGTTCACCCGCAACGGACGCCGCTGTTTCCGCTACGAGATGGACCGGCCGATGGTCAACTTCTACGCGGTGCTCTCGGCGCGCTGGCAGGTGCGTAAGGGGGCCTACAAGGGCATCCCGATCGAGATCTACCACCACCCGCAGCACGCGTACAACGTCGATCGGATGATCGAGGGCGTGCAGAAGTCGTTGGCGTACTACGAAGCCAATTTCGGCCCCTACCAGCACCGCCAGGTGCGGATCGTCGAGTTCCCGCGCTACGCCTCGTTCGCGCAGAGCTTCGCCAACACCATTCCGTACTCCGAGAACATCGGTTTCATCGCCGACCTGCGCAGCAAGGATGCGATCGACTACGTGTTCTACGTCACCGCCCACGAGGTCGCGCACCAGTGGTGGGGACACCAGGTGGTGGGCGCCAACGTACAGGGTGCGACGATGCTGGTCGAAACCCTGTCCCAGTACTCGGCATTGATGGTGATGGAGCGCGAGTACGGCCGCGAGCACATGCGGACCTTCCTCAAGTACGAGCTGGATAGCTATCTCACCGGTCGCGGCGGCGAAACGGTCGAAGAGCAACCGCTGTACCGGGTCGAGAACCAGCAGTACATCCACTACCGCAAGGGTTCGCTGGCGTTCTATCGCCTGCGCGAGGAGCTCGGGGAGGACGCGGTCAACCGCGCGCTGCGCGGCTACCTGGAGGAGCGACGCTTCGGCAGTGCCCCGTACCCGACCAGCCTGGACCTGCTGCGCCACCTGCGGGCGCAGGCGAGTCCGCAGCAGCAGGCGCTGATCACCGACCTGTTCGAACGGATCAGCTTCTACGACAACCGGGTGCAGACGGCGACGGCGCGCAAGCGCAAGGACGGCAAGTACGAAGTCACGCTGGGCCTGCATGCCGGCAAGCACTATGCCGACGGCAAGGGCAAGGAAAGCGCGGCGCCACTGGACGACTGGATCGAGGTCGGCGTGTTCGCCCGCGCGCCGTCAGGGCGGGAGGCGGACCAGCCGGTGCTGTATTTGCAGCGCCACCGCGTGACGCGTGTCGATCCCGTGGTGACGGTGGTCGTGGACGGGGAGCCCTACGAAGCGGGCTTCGATCCGAACAACAAGCTGATCGATCGCGTGTCCGCCGACAACCGCCGGCGGGTCAGCCTGCAATGACGCGGTGGGCCTCGGCGTCATGCCGAGGCCTGCGGTTGCAGGCAGGGAAGCGCTGGCGCAGGGGGCCGGCGCGATGGTTCAACGCGG
>CBFGOS010000295.1:0-3326 GCA_965650425.1 uncultured Lysobacter sp.
TATTCGAACCCGCGTCGATGATCCCGACCCCCGACGCCGCTTGTATATCGATCGGCGCCTCGGACTCATCGGTCCACCGCCTCGGATTCACCGATGGCCGGGCCTGCCACGCTGGTGGCCATAGGCAACGCCACCACCAGGGGCGGCCAAGGGCGGCCGTCGGCGTCGGTCAGGGTGATCTCGACCAAGAGCGGCAATTGCGTTGCCGCGGTCCATTGGTCCTGCCACTCGCCCAGTCCGCCGTCGTCACCAAGCCCGCGGTAGCGGAACGCGGCATCGCGCAGGCCCTCGACCAGCACCTCCGCCGGCCGCGGCGGTTCTTCGGCGAACGCCTGGCCCGCCAGGACCAGCTGCAGGTCCAGCACGAGGCTCGGGGCGCCGTCGGTGTCCGCTACTTTCACGTCATGCAGGTAAGGCCCGCCGCGGCCGAGATAATCGGGAAGGTCGGCCACGAAGCGCATGCGGTCGGGCTCCCCGAGGAAGCGTTGCGACGCTGCGGTATCGGGGTCGAAGGCGAACGCGACGGGGCGCGCGGAAGACAGGCGCTTGCGCAGGAAGCTGGCGACGGCGCGTTCGCGCTCGCTGCGCTGCGCCAGGCTCTCACCGCGCGCGGCGGTGCGGGTAGCGGCGCTGAGCGTGGCAAACGCCAGGGTCAACGCGGTGGCCAACAGCACCGTGGCCAACAGGACTTCGATCAGCGTGAAGCCACGCGTCTTCATGGCGCCGCCTCGCCGGCGCCGGTCGTCAGCCGCAGACTCCGGACCGCCAGCCGCTGCCCGGGACGCCCGTCGCCCCATTCCACCTCCAGCTCCAGTTCCATCAGCCGGGGCCCCTGCACGGCCGCAGGCGCACGTGCCGCGTCGGTGGCGGGTTCGCGCCAGGGCTGGACGTTGAGCCGCCAGCGATAGGTGCCATCCTCGAAATCGCCTTCGCGTTGCTGCGCCTGCAGCGGTGCGTCCATGTCCAGTTCGTCCAGCAGCGATTGCGCGTGCAGCGCCGCGCGCCCGCCATCGGCCGCCTGCCGGACCTGGCGCGTGGCGCCAGACAGCGTGCCGAGCAGCAGCGTCAGTCCCAATGCAAGCAAGGCAAAGGCCACGATCACCTCGATCAGGGTGTACCCGCGCTGACGCCCGGCCACGCTCACGGTGTCGCCTCCACGCGCTTCAGGCGCACTTCCCCGGTCATCCACGCCACGTCGATGCGCCAAGCGGCGCGGTCGTCGCTGAGTTCAATGCGGCCGCCAGTGGCGGCACCGTCGTTGAAGAACTGGATCGCGCCCTCGCCGGCCGTGGGCTGCACCTCGCGAGCGCCGATGAAGCGCACGCCCAGCGCCTCCGGAATGTCACCGCTGCGGTTGTTGGGCGCCTGCCAGCGGTGGCCCTGCGGGTCGATGACGAAGCGCTGCGGCTGCCCGGTGGAGAGTGCCAGGGTGCGCGTGTGGCGCAATTGCGCGGCAATCTCCTTGGCCGTGGAGCGCAGCTGCATGCCACGCCAGCCGCCCCCCAGCGAGGCGGCGGCCAGCACGGAGATGCCGGCGATCAGCGCGATCACCAGCAGCATCTCCAGCAATGACACGCCCTGCTGCGCGCGCTTCATCCGCCCGGTTCCCACCCTGCGTTCCATCGAGTCGCGCGGGTCACGCGTGGGCGTGGACCGGCTTACTCGTACTTGATGTCGGTGTCGTAGCTGCTGCCGCCCGGCTTGCCGTCCTTGCCCAGGATCACCAGGTCGAAATCACGGCCTTCGCCCGGCGCGCGGTACTCGATGGCATGGCCCCACGGATCCTTCAGCTCGCTGTCCTTGGCGTACGGCCCCAGCCAGCCGGCTGCATCTCCGGGCTGGGTGACCAGTTCGTCCAGCGCGGTGGGCAGGCGACCGGTATCCATCTGGAACGACTCGACCTTCTGCGCCAGCGTTGCCACCTGCGACTTGGCCAGGTTGGCCTTGGCGCGGTCGGCGCCGCCCAGCACGCGGCTGCCCACGAAAGTCAGCACCGCGCCCACCAGCACGATCACGATGATGATCTCGATCAGGCTCATGCCGCGCTGCGCGGCCGCGGATGGCGATCGGGTCAGGGAGCGGGCCGGGGAACCAGTCAGAGCGCGGGTGTGTCGCATTGCATCCATCCGTAACAGGTGAGTCCAGATTCAACGAGGATCGCACGCCAGCCCCCCACCGGCGAGGGGCGGCGCCCATTCAGCCTATGGCATTGGTGAGTCCGTACAGCGGCGTGAGGACCGCCAGCACCACCACCGCCACCACGCCGGCCAGCACCACGGTCACCAGCGGCACCAGTGCGGCCAGCATGCGGTCCAGCGCCAGCGCGGTCTCCTGCTCGAAGGTTTCGGCGGTCTTGATCAGCATGGTGTCGAGCGCGCCCGACTCCTCGCCCACCTGCACCATCTGCAGGGCCAGCCGCGGGAAACGCTTGCCCTTGCCCAGGGCGGTGGACAGCGCGACGCCGTTCTTCACTTCGTTGGCAGCGGCCTCCACGTCGGCGGCCAGCACGCGGTTGCCCATGACGTTACGCCCGATGCCCAGCGCTGCCATCAACGGCACGCCGTTGCGCACCAGCGTGCCCAGGGTGCGCGCCAGCCGCGCGGTCTCGACCTTGGCCACCAGACCACCGGCAAAGCGCTGGCGCAGCAGCCACGCGTCCAGTGCCTCGCGGAAGGCCGGGTCGCGGCGCTTGCGGTCGACCCACCACAACGCCAGCGCCGGCACCGCGACCAGAACGATCCACCAGTCACGCACGAACAGACCCGCGCCCAGCACGATCTTGGTGAATAGCGGCAGTTCGGCGTCGAGGCTTTCGTACATCTGGGCGAACTGCGGCACCACGTAGCCCAGCAGGAAGAGCAGGCTCAGGCCCACCATCACCATGAGGATGGCCGGGTAGATCAGCGCGTTGACCACGCGGCCCTGCATCGCGCGGCTGCGTTCCAGGTAGTCGGCCAGACGCGCCAAGGTCTCGTGCATGCTGCCGCCGGCCTCGCCGGCACGGACCATGTTCACGTACAGGCGCGAGAACGTACCGTGCTGGCGTTCCAGCGCGGTGGACAACGCGGTGCCGCCGCGCACGGCATCGCGCACGTCGGCGATGGTGCGCTTGGCGGCCTCGTCCTCAGGCAACTCCAGCAGGATCGACAGCGCCCGATCCAGCGGCTGGCCCGCGCCGAGCAGCGTCGCCAGTTGCTGGGTGAACTGCACCAGTCGCTGGCCGGCAAAGGCCTTGGGCTTGAACAACCCGGCCCAGAACGGCGCGCCGCCCCCCTCGGAGGCGAGCCTCGCCTCCACCGGAAGGTGACCCTGCTCCTGCAGGCGCA
>CBFGOS010000296.1:0-3324 GCA_965650425.1 uncultured Lysobacter sp.
AAGACCGCTCACCCGCCTTGCAGTGGTCGGGGTTGCCCGCCGGCACCCGCAGCCTCGCCCTGGTCGTCGACGACCCGGATGCGCCAGACCCGGCTGCGCCGCGAATGACGTGGGTGCATTGGGTGCTCTACAACCTGCCCGCCACCACCGACGGCCTGGCTGAAGGTGCCTCCAGGCATTTGCCCACCGGCACCCGGGAGGGCGTCAACGACTGGCGCCGCACCGGTTACGGAGGCCCCTGCCCGCCGGTCGGGCGCCACCGCTACTTCCACAAGCTGTATGCGCTGGACGTGGTGCTGCCGGATCTGGGCCAGCCCGACAAGGCGCGGCTGATGAAGGCGATGGAAGGTCACATCCTCGGCCATGCCGCGCTGATCGGGACGTACCAGCGGGGGAAATGATCGGCCTCCCTCTCGCCAAGCGGAGGCGGCCCCGTGGCCCGCACTCGCCCTCACTCACCCTTTAGGAAGTACTCCACCGTGGTGACCACCCGCACGGTCTTGACCTGGGGGCTGCCCGGGTCGCGGTCGCTGATCGACACCACGCCCTGGTTGGCGCTGCGGATGCCGCCCAGCCGTGCCCCCGAGTCCTTGGCGAACTGCTCGGCCGACTTGCGCGCATTCGCGGTGGCTTCAGCGATCAATGCGGGCTTCACCGCATTGAGCTGGGTGTAGTCGAAGGTGGGTTCGCTGCCGCCACCCTCCTGGCCGCCGATCAGGATGCCCCGGCTGACCAGCTCACCGGTGCGGCGCAGAGCCGCAATGGCGTCACCGACGCGGCTGGTCCGCAGGGTCACGGTCGTGGAATAGCGGTAACGCTCCGGCGGCCGGTTCTCGCCGTACGCCCAGGCCCAGCGGTCCTCGAGACGAGGCGGCGAGACCACGATCTCCTCCGGCTTGAACCCCGCCTTGGTGAAGAACTCGCGGATCGTCACGGTGTTGGCATCCAGTTGCCGCTGCACCTGCGGCAGGTCATTGCCGGCCACGGTGTGCTGCAGCGGCCACACCACCAGGTCGGCGTCGACGATCTTTTCCGCGGAGCCCTTGACCGTGACGAACCGGTCCTGGGTCTTCAACCGGGCCATGCCCTGTGCCACGAACCAGCCGGCCGCCGCCAACCCCAGCGCCACCACCACGGCGGCCGCAAGCGAACGGGATGTAGTCATTGCGCCTCTCCTTGCGAACGTATGCCGTGAGCATAGCGATGCTGGCTGAACGTTGTTCCCATCGCAGGGGGCCATCCTCCCGCCCGCCCGCCGAAGGCACTGAGGTCCGGGATCGCAAGCCGCCGCCTGCGGGTCCGCCGGAACGGCGAGACGACAGCCCTGTATGGTTGGGCGCCCCGGCGAAGGCTTGATTACCGGCCGCCGTGCCCACATGCCCCGTGCAGTTCGCGCCCCGCGCGCCTGCCCAGTCACCCATCGGTGCCGTCCTCCAGACCTCGCGCCGCTCCACGCCAAAACCGCCACGCCATGCCCATCTACGCCTTCGAATGCGCCGCCTGCGGCCACCGCTTTGACCGACTGCAGAAGATGTCCGATGCGGACCCCACTGACTGCCCGTCCTGCGGAGCGCCCCAAGTGCGCCGCCAGCTGACCGCGCCGCAGTTCCGCCTGGCCGGTGGCGGCTGGTACGAGACCGACTTCAAGAAGGACGGTGACAAGAAGCGCAACCTGGCCGGCGATGGCAGTTCCGGTGCCCCGAAGTCCAGCGATGCGAAGCCTGCCGAGTCCAAGCCCGTCGAGGCCAAGCCGGCCGCGAAGGCGGCCGACAGCGACTGAGGCCTCAACGCGCCCCGAACCGCGCCCGGCAGCGCCCGCTGACCCAGAGCCCCACGCGGTCGTCGTAGCCCCAGTTGATCCGCTCCACGCAGCGCGTGGCGGAAAGCAGCTCCATCACGTACGGCCGGCCCCGGCTGCGGTCCCATGCGCACGTGGTGTGCCCGGGACCACTGGCGACGCAGGTGACCGAATAGTGCCCACCGCGTGGACCCCAACCTTGGCCCTGGCCGGGGGCGAAAACGCCGCGACAGCCGTCATTCACCCAGACCTCGCCCCGGTGCGAGCCCCAACTGCGCCCCTGGATGCATGCTGCGCTGGACAGCCGACGCTCCAGGCGGGAAGGGCCCTGCCAAGGCGTGGGGCAACTCCGGTAACGGGAGCCGGTGCTTTCGCAAACGACCCGGTTTCCGCCGATGCCCGGCGCATCGTGGGATTGCGCGAATTCACCGCGGCACCCATTGCTGACATAGACCTGGCCCCACTGCGACTGCCACGTCCGCCCCTCCACGCAGTCGCCCCGGGACAGTTGGCGCACCAGACGTGAGTGGCCCTGCCACGGCGTGCGGCAGGTACGGCTCCGGCCGTCCTCGCTCTCGCATAGCATCGTCTGTGCCCCGGGCATCGTCGGCGGGGGGGCGCTGCCGCGCAGGGACTCGGCGATGTCCGATTTGATCCGGCTGAAGCCCCAATTGGACCGGTTCACCTGGTCCAGGTAGAAGCGCAACTGGTCGTCGGGGATCCGCCGTCCGCCGGACTGCTCCTCGTACTCCAGGCTGATGACCCTCACCTGGTCGTTGTAGGGCAGGGTGCGCAGGTTCTCCGGCGCGTAGGCGCGAGGCGCCTGGGCAAGGGCCGACGCAAGGGCGAACAGGCACAGCATGGCCAGCAGGAAGGACGGGTTGCGGTTCATGAGGGTTTCCTCCGGTCATTCATACGGGCGTCCAGTGCCCATGCGGCCACGCGGCGGCCCCGTTCCCCACGTCCTGGCCCAAGTCCGGTGTGCTACCAGTTAAAATGGCCTGTTTGCCGGCCCCACGCCGGCCCAGCGGCCTGACCGCCGCCGCAACCCCACCCGGAGTTTTGCATGCGTACCCACTTCTGCGGCCTCGTCGACGAGGCGCTGATCGGCCAGACCGTCACCCTGTGCGGCTGGGCCGACGTCGCCCGCGACCTCGGCGGCCTGTGCTTCATCGACCTGCGCGACCACGAAGGCATCGCCCAGGTCGTCGCCGAGCCGTCCGACGCGGAAGGCAACGCCGACGTGCTGGCGGCCGCGGCCAGGGTCGGCTACGAGGATTGCCTGCGCATCACCGGCACCGTCCGCCGCCGCGAGAAGCCCAACCCGAAGCTGCCGACCGGGCAGGTGGAGGTCGTGGCGACGCGGATCGAGGTCCTGAACAAGGCCGAGCCGCTGCCGTTCCACGCCCACGAGAACGCCGGCGAGGACATCCGCCTCAAGTACCGGTACCTGGACCTGCGCACGCCGGAGATGCAGCGCAAGATGCGCACCCGCATCCGCCTGGTGCAGGCGTTGCGCCGCTGGC
>CBFGOS010000297.1:0-3322 GCA_965650425.1 uncultured Lysobacter sp.
TTGAAGTGCATCGTCAGGAAGATGCCGGTGACGATCTGGTTGACCAGCACCAGCATCGCGAGCGAGCCGAAGTAGTACCAGAGGTTGAAGTTCTTCGGCGCGTAGTACTCGGTCATGTGCTTGCGGTACATGGGCATCATGCCCGGTGCACGCTCGTTGACCCAGTCCATCACGCCATTGGCGGTACGGGTAAGGATGTTCGCCATGGCTTACGCAGCCCCCTGCGGATCGACGCCGATGATGATGGTGTTGTCGTCGGCATAGTGGTGCGGCGGCACGACCAGGTTGGTCGGCGCCGGGACGCCCTGGAACACGCGGCCGGCCATGTCGAACTTCGACTTGTGGCAGGGGCAGAAGTAACCGCCCTTCCACTCGCTGTCGAACGGCTCGGGGCGGATCTCGGCCTTCATCTCCGGCGAGCAGCCCAGGTGGGTGCACAACCCCACCAGCACGGAGATCTCCGGCTTGATGGAGCGCAACTCGCCCTTGATGTACGCGGGCTGCTGCTCCGGGTTGTCCGACTTGGGATCGCGCAGCATGCCATCCAGGGTCGGCAGCGCGTCCAGGATCGCCTTGGAACGCTTGACGATCCAGATGGGCTGGCCACGCCACTCGAACACCAGGCGCTGGCCTTCGGCCAGGGCGCTGATATCGGCGGTCACCGGGGCACCGGCCAACTTGGCACGGGCGCTCGGGTTCCAGGACTTGATGAACGGCACCGCCGCAAAGCCGGCCCCGACCGCACCGACCACAGCCGTGGTCGCGGTCAGGAAGCGGCGGCGTCCCGTGTTTACAGGATCGTTGACCCCTTGGTTGGCCATTCGGCACTCCGCAAAGCTTAGTAACGAAGTTTCACCACAAAGCCACCACCACTGGCGACGGCTCGCGGCTCAAAAGACGGGGAAGTGTAACGGAACGGTGAACGGCAGGACAATCCGCGGCAGGCGCATTTGGCCAGGTGCGGCATTTCCGACGCTGAACCCGGGACCGCCGCGGCGGCGGCGCCAGGGACTACTGCATGCCGCCCGACGCGCCGCGGTAGCGATCGGCCAGCACCCCCACCCGCTGCACGTAGCGCTGGGTTTCGCTGTAGGGAGGAACGCCCTTGTATTTGTCCACGGCGCCCTCCCCGGCGTTATAGCCCGCCGCGGCCAGGGTCAGGTTGCCATTGAACCGCTTGAGCAACCAGGCGAGGTACTGGACCCCGCCGTGGATGTTCTGCGAGGCATCGAAGGCGTTACCCACTCCGAACCGACGCGCCGTGGCGGGCATGAGCTGCATCAGCCCCTGCGCCCCCACCCGTGACAGCGCATTGGGGTTGAACGCGGACTCGGCATGGATGATGGCGCGGACAATGGCTTCGTCGACCCCGAATTTGCTGGCCGCGGCGCGGATCTCGTCACGATAGGCCTGTGTATTGAGGCGCACGGAGCCGAAATTGACGCCCGGCTTGGCGCCGCAGGCAAAGCACGTTTCGATGTAGCTGTACGCGATCGTCCGCACTGCGAGCCCCTTGGCCCCTTGCGGTGCTCGGCTCGAGTAATGCCGAACGCCATCCTTGACGTAGGAGTACACCTGGCCCCGCACCACCCGCGGGGACGAGCCCGAAGTCCGGGACGGCTTGGCCGAAGGGCCCGCTCCAAGCGGCGGGAGGGCCGCTCCGACCGCAGGCGAGCCCGCCACGGCGACGGGCGTGTTCACGCCGCCTTTTGCCGCGGGGACCGATCGTGCGGGACGCTTGCTGCCAGAGTACGAGCCGACGACGTGGCAACTGGACCCGGCGACGCGCTTGCTGGAGTAGCTCCGACCGCCATCGGGCGTCTCACAACGGTACACCGTCCCCGCCACCACGGGCGCGGTCGCAAGCAGGGCAAGGGTCCCCAACACCAGGATGCGAGCCTTCATTCGGGGGAGTGTCCCCCGACCGGGGGGCGTTTGCCAAGTCATTGATCCGGAAACGGGATGCCTTCACGGATCCGGCCGCAAGCGGCGATTCAGGCAACCGGCTAGACTGTGCGCCCCTCCGGCGCGGATTAACCGCCGCCCCTCCCGGACCTGATCATGACCGACACCCTCCTCCCCGGCCAGCCGACGGCTGCCGCTGCCCCGAACGCTGCCGCCCCCGTCCTGCCAGCCCGCGGCAAGCTGTTCATCGAAACCCACGGCTGCCAGATGAACGAGTACGACTCGGCGCGCATGGCCGACGTGCTTGCCGCCGCGGAGGGTCTGGAGCTGACCGACAACCCGGCCGAGGCCGACGTGGTCCTGGTCAACACCTGCTCCATCCGCGAGAAGGCACAGGACAAGGTGTTCAGCCTGCTCGGCCGCTGGAAGCAGCTCAAGCAGGGCGACAAGCCGGTGCTGATCGGCGTGGGCGGCTGCGTGGCGTCGCAGGAGGGCGAGGCCATCGTCAAGCGCGCGCCCTACGTGGATCTGGTGTTCGGCCCGCAGACCCTGCACCGCCTTCCCGAGCTGATCCAGGCCAAGCGCGAGACCGGCAAGCCGCAGGTGGACATCTCCTTCCCCGAGATCGAGAAGTTCGACAAGTTGCCAGAGCCACGGGCCGAAGGGCCGAGTGCGTTCGTGTCGATCATGGAAGGCTGCAGCAAGTACTGCTCGTTCTGCGTGGTGCCGTACACCCGTGGCGAGGAGATCAGCCGACCGTTCGAGGACGTGCTGGTGGAAGTAGCGGAACTGGCCGCACAGGGCGTGCGCGAAGTCACGCTGCTGGGCCAGAACGTCAATGCCTACCGCGGCCCAATCGCGACGGAGGAAGGCGTCGAGCCGGAACTGGCCGACCTGGGCCTGCTGATCCGCGCCATCGCCGAGATCGAGGGCATCGACCGCATTCGCTTCACTACCTCTCACCCGCTGGAGTTCAGCGACTCGCTGATCGAGGCGTATCGCGACGTGCCCAAGCTGGCCAACTTCCTGCACCTGCCGGTTCAGGCGGGCAGCGACCGCATCCTGTCGGCGATGAAGCGCGGCTACACGGCGCTGGAGTTCAAGCAGAAGATCCGCAAGCTCCGGGCGGTACGACCGGACATCTCGATCTCGTCGGACTTCATCGTGGGCTTCCCGGGTGAGACGGATGCTGATTTCGAGAAGACGATGAAGCTGATCGAGGACGTGGGCTTCGACCAGTCGTTCTCGTTCATCTACTCGCGTCGCCCGGGCACGCCGGCGGCGGACCTGGAAGACACGGTGACCAGCGACGAGAAGCATGCGCGCCTGTCGCGCCTGCAGGCCACGATCAACGCCAACGCCGCGAAGATTTCGCAGGCGATGGTGGGTAGCACGCAGAAGGTGCTGGTGGAGGGGC
>CBFGOS010000298.1:0-3320 GCA_965650425.1 uncultured Lysobacter sp.
GGCAGGACAACATCCGGCTGGCCAACGAAGCCGCCTCGCTACTGATGGGCGAAGCCGGCGACGCCGACGCCCAGGGTGTCCGGCACCTGGGCGTGGCCCTGCCGGAGCTGGCCCGCCGCCTGCAGCGCTGGCGCGCCGGGGAAACCGAAGCCAGTCCCATGCAGATCAGCCCCGACCAGCCCGAGGTGGTCCCGCGCTTCACCCGGCTGTTGGCCAACAGTGACCAGGTGCTGATCTTCCTCGACGACACGGCGTTGGCCGCCCGGCGCGCGGAGTCGCTGACCCTGGCCACACTGGGCCGCTTCTCGGCCAGCCTGGCCCACGAGATCCGCAACCCGCTGGCCGCCATCAACTACGCGGTGCAGTTGCTGGAGGAGTCGCCCGACATCCCCACCGCCGACCGCCGCCTGCTGGAGATCATCCGCCAGCAAGGCACCCGGATGAACGGCATTGTCGAGAATGTCCTTGGCCTGGCGCGGCGCGATCACGCCAAACCCGAGCACGTCGATCTGGGCGAGCAGGTCCGCCAGTTCGTCGATGACTACCGCCAGGGCCACCCGCTGGAGGACGACACCGTCCAGGCCACCACGCCCAAGGCACCGGTGCCCGCGCTGGTCGATCCCCGGCAGCTGCACCAGGTGCTCACGGCCCTGGTCTACAACGCCCTGATCTATGGCCGAATGCCCGGCCAGCCCGCGCGGGTGACGGTGCGCGTGACGGCCGACGGCAGCGGCCAGCCCATGATCGAGGTGCTCGACCGCGGCCCCGGCATCCCCGAACGGGTGCAGAGCCAACTGTTCCGCCCGTTCTTCACCACCTCCAGCCACGGCACGGGCCTTGGCCTGTACATCGCCCGGGAGCTGTGCCGCGCCAACCAGGCCAGCCTGGACTATGTGCCCGTCCCGGGTGGGGGCGCCTGCTTCCGCCTGCGCCTGCAGGGGCCGACCACGGCACGGCGTACCTGAATCCGACGGAGCGCACAACCCTGCAATCCCGCGCTTGGCCGCCCGGGCCCCATCAGTTATCGTCGGCGCCGGAGGATCGGATGGCAGAAACCCGCAGTGCATTGGTAGTCGACGACGAACGCGACATCCGCGAGCTCCTGGTCATGGCCTTGGGCCGCATGGGTTTGCGCTGCGACACTGCCTCCAGTCTTGCCGACGCGCGCAACCAGCTCGCGCGGCAACGCTTTGACCTGTGCCTGACCGACATGCGCCTGCCGGACGGCTCGGGCATGGACCTCGTCGCCGAGATCAGCCAGAAGCACCCCGAGACCCCGGTCGCCATGATCACCGCCTTCGGCAATGTCGAAGCGGCCGTGGAGGCCCTCAAGGCCGGCGCCTTCGATTTCGTCGCCAAGCCGGTGGAGCTGGGCGTGCTGCGCGACATGGTCCGCCACGCCCTCGACCTGCACGAGAAGGCCCCTCCCCCGGCCACGGTTGTGGATACCGTGGCCGCGCGTCTGTACGGCGACTCTCCCGCCATGACCACCCTCCGGGCCACGCTGGCCAAGGTCTCCCGCAGCCAGGCCCCGGTGTACATCGCCGGCGAGTCCGGCGTGGGCAAGGAACTGGTCGCCCGCACCATCCATTCCGAAGGCAGCCGCTCCGACGGCCCCTTCGTCCCCGTCAACTGCGGCGCCATCCCCGCCGAGCTGATGGAAAGCGAATTCTTCGGCCACAAGAAGGGCAGCTTCACCGGCGCCCATGCCGACAAGCCCGGCCTGTTCCAGGCCGCCGACGGCGGCACCCTGTTCCTGGACGAAGTGGCCGAGCTGCCGATGCACATGCAGGTCAAGCTGCTGCGCGCCATCCAGGAGAAGTCGGTCAAGCCGGTGGGCGCCAACATCGAGATCCCGGTGGACGTGCGCATCCTGTCGGCCACGCACAAGGACCTCGCGCGGATGGTGGCCGAAGGCCGCTTCCGCCAGGACCTGTACTACCGCATCAACGTCATCGAACTGCGCGTGCCGCCGCTGCGCGAACGCCTGGACGACCTGCCGGGCCTGGCCGACAAGATCCTGCAGCGGCTGTCGAACCACCAGGGCCGCGAACCGGCCCGCCTCGGCAGCGACGCGCTCGCTGCCCTGCGCGCCCACCCGTTCCCCGGCAACGTGCGCGAGCTGGAAAACGTGCTGGAACGCGCGATGGCGCTGGCCGACGGCGAGACCCTCACCGCCGATGACCTGTGCCTGCCGAGCGTCGCGTCCGCTCCGGCGACGGCGGGCCTTGCGGCCGGCATCTTGCGACCGGCCGTGCCTGCCACGTCCGCTCCGGTGGCTGTCGCGGCAGAGGGCGGCTACAGCAGCAGCTCGTTCAACGCCACCTTCGGGCCGCCGTCCCACTCGCATTCCGGCGCCGCCGCCGCGGGCATCGACCCTCGCACGCTGGACCCGCGCGACACCGCCACCAGCGCCCTGCCCTCGTACATCGAGGAAGTGGAGCGTGCCGCCATCGAGCACGCCCTCAAGGAAAACCGGTACAACAAGACCAAGACGGCCGCCTCGCTGGGCATTACGTTCCGGGCGTTGCGGTACAAGCTGAAGAAGCTGGGGATCGACTGAACGCCATAGTGGCGGCCTCAGCCGCAGCGAATTCACCCCCTCGGGGCGTTGGCCACGGCCGGTACGGCGCGTACCGGGCCGCCTGAAGTGGGCGAGCGCGTCTCACGAATCGCGTAGTAGTCAATGCGCGAGAAGTCCAGTTGGAGCGTCCCTACGAGCCGGAACCCGACTTGCGAGTCGTGCACATGCTGCTCGAATAGAGCCTCGACGGGCGCGGGTATCGCATTGCGTAGCGGTGGCACCGCGGGGTTTCCGGTCAACGCGCCTTGGCCCCGACCCGCCGCGGTTCTCGCTGATTGTCCGAGCACGCTGTTCATGGCCGCCAACTCCTTGCGCCGCTCCGAACTCTCGGGCGCATCCGGCTCCGCCTGCCAGTAACGGCGAAACTTCTGCCCCGTGTCCTCGGCCGCCAAGCCACTGTCGATCCACTTCCAATACCACTTCATGTGGGCATGGAGTACGTCGCCCATCGCCCCTTTGGGCGTCTCCACGTGCTTCATGTAGCCGCGGAACGTGTCGTGCGCGGATGCATTCAACGCAAACGAATGTGAGTAGAGATCACGCCAACGCCCGCCGTCATCGGCCCGCATTTCCGCCACGGACAGCATCGGCAGGCCCGCACCCCGCGCGTGGTCCAGCATCTGCAGCAGGTTGATCCGCGCGAGGTCCCGGGTCCGCCCCTGCTTACCTTCCTCGTAGCCCCCGCCCACATCGGAATGCGCCCCCGGCGACACGACCTGGATGCGTTGCCCGGATG
>CBFGOS010000299.1:0-3298 GCA_965650425.1 uncultured Lysobacter sp.
CGCGCACCGACGGTGCAAGCGGTGACCGTGCCCGATGGCGCCCTGGTGGCACTGCCCATGAACCGCATCGGCGTGATCTTCGACCAGGCCATGTGGACAGGAGCGGCCGGCGACGCCGGCAGCGTGCTCAACCCGGCCAACTACAACCTGACCGTGCTCGGCACCAACGGCGGAGCCGTATTGCGCCCGCAATCCGTCACCTGGGATGCCGCCACCCGGACGGCCTGGCTCGACGTGGCCGGGCTCGAGGCGGGCGCCTACCAGCTCGAGATCGGCCGGAACCTCGCCAGCGACACCGAAGTGCCGCTCGAGCAGGTCTATGTCAGCCACTTCACCGCGCTCAACGACATGAGCAGCCAGTTGCGGCTGGAGTTCAGCCGCACCCGTGCCGATCGCGGCACGGGGGAGGTGAGCTACGACATTTCCATTACCAACATCGGCAGTGACGACCTTCGGGGGCCGCTGATGCTGCTGCTCGATCCGGGCCGTTACTTCGAAGGTGTCATCGCCGAAGGGGCCGTCGCCAGCGCGGACCAGTCCGGGCTGTGGCTGCTCGACCTCAGCGCCGCCCTGCAAGGGCTGGGTGGCAAGCTCGCGGTCGGCGCGACCCTGGCCGACCAGACCGTCAGCATCGTGCCGGCCAGTGTGTTCGCGCCGCGCGCCGGCCTTGCCGACCTCGTCAAGGCCAACCTCGGCCACGGCGTTTACGCCGTCCCGCAGGGCAACCTGCCACCGCAACTCACCGTGGCCGGCATCGACGATCCGGACACCGACGCGGCCACCGTGCTGCCGGGGGCCACGCTCGGCACGCCCTGGACGGCCGAAATCGAAGCCTTCGACGCGGATGGCACGCGCTTCCACTGGCAACTGGTACAGGCGCCGGCCGGCGTCACCCTGACACCGGAGAGCGAGGTGGTCGCCGCGGCGGAAGGCTACCGCCAGCGTGCCACGCTGACCTGGACACCCACCGCCAATGCCGCCGCCGATACGGAGATCGTCGTGCGCGTGCAGGACAGCCGGGGTGGCGTCGCCTTCAAGCGCTTCCAGCTCGCGGTGGCGGGGGGCAACCACCTGCCCACCATCGCCAACCTGGGCGAAATGATCCTGCGCGAAGGCGAAACCCTGCGGCTGCCCGTCACGGTGGCCGACGCCGATGGTGACGCACTCACCCTGAGCGTCCGCAATCTCCCGGCCGGCGCCGTCTTCGACGCCGGCAGCGGCGTGCTCACCTGGACGCCGGGCTACGACCAGGCCGGCACCTACGAGGGCATCACCGTCATCGCCAGCGATGGCAAGGTACAGGTCAGCCGTCGCTTCACCGTCACGGTGGAGCAGGGCCATCCACGGCCCGTGCTGCTCGCCGTTGCCCCGCAGACCCTGCGCGAGGGCGAGCGTTACAGCCTGCAACTGGCCGGCAGCGTGCCGGGCGGCCTCACCCAGGCCGACGGCACCACCGTGGCACTGAAATACATCGCGCCCTGGCTGCCCGGTGGCGCGTCCCTCAATCCCGAGACCGGCTGGCTCGAATGGACGCCGGGCTATGCCCAGCACGGCAGCTTCACCGTGCCCGTCCATCTCATCGCCACCTGGACGGCGCCGGATGGCGAAGTGTCCACCACCTCGGTCACCCGCGAGATCGTCTTCAACGTCGCCAACGCCAACGGCGCACCGGTGTTCGCGCCGGCCGAGACCTGGCATGTGCTCGAAGGCCAGCCGCTGCGTATCAGCGCCTTCGCCTTCGATCCGGACAACCCGGGCTTCGAACCCAAGGTCCGTCTGCGCGAAGGTGCCCCGGCAATCGGCCCGGACACCAGCGCGCCCACCGTCAGCTACCAGGTCGACGGCCTGCCGGAAGGGGCGAGCTTCGATCCCGAAACGCTGGAAATCGTCTGGACGCCCGGCTATCTGCAGGCGGGCAGCTACAGCATCACGGTGACCGCCACCGATGATGGCGATGGCACCGGCGTGCCCGCGGTCAGCCAGTGGGTGCTGCCCATCGAGGTCAGCAACGCCAACCGCGCGCCGCAGATCGGCGACATCGCCAATGCCTTCGTGGACAAGGGCGGCGTCGTCGAGATTCCGATCAGCGTCGACGACATCGATGGCAATCCGGTCGAGCTCAGCTTCACCGGCTTGCCACGCTTCGCCAGCTTCATCCGCAACCCGTCCGACAGCGTCGGCAGGATCACCGGCGTGCTGCGCTTCACGCCGGGCGAAGGGGACCGCGGCGACTACGCCATCAGGGTGTCCGCCAGCGACAACGGCGATGGCAACGCGAATCAGGTCCTGACCCAGACCAAGGGCTTCGTCCTCACGGTCCGCAGCGTCAGCGAAGCGCCGGTCATCGCCGCGCCCAGGCAGGTCGTCGCCATCGTTGGCCAGCCGCTGTCGGTAGCGTTGCTGGCTGCCGACCCCGACCAGGATGCGTTGACCTGGGCGGCCGAGGGTCTGCCTCTCGGGGCCGCGCTCACCCCGGCCGAGCAGTACGGCCATGCCACGCTGAGCTGGACCCCGGTCGCGGGTGACATCGGCAGCCGCGACATCGTCCTGACTGTGACCGACCAGGGCCTGCCGCCCCAGGATGCCGGCTACACCCATCCGGCCAGTCCGCTGCCCAACGTCACCCGCCACACGCTGCGCATCGTCGTGCGCGAAGCCAACCAGGCGCCGGCGTTGCTGGGCCTGGAAATCAATGGCCAGCAAAGGGCTGACAGCGGCGCCGCCGATGCCTCCACGCCGGTACGCATCGAGGCCGCCGAAGGAGTGCCCCTGAACGTCACGCTCTACGGTCACGATGCCGATGGCGACCGCCTCGACTGGCGGGCCCTCGACCTTCCGCGCGGCCTGGTCTTCGCGCCCACGGCCGACGGCAGCAGGGCCACGCTCGCCTGGACGCCGGACTTCTTCGCCGCGCAGGACGGCAACACCGGTACCCCGGGGCTGTGGCGCTTCACCGTGGGCGCCAGCGACGGCGCGGCGCATTTCACTCGCACGCTGGAAATCCGGGTCGCCAACGTCAACCAGGCCCCGCGCATTCTTCCGATGCCGCTGCAACTCGCCCGCGAAGGCGAGACCATCGGCTTCACCGTGCGCGCGGCCGACGCCGACCTCGATGCCCTGCAGCTCTCGCTGCTCCACAACGAAGACACGCCGGCCGGCATCTCCTTCGATGCGGCCACCGGCTACTTCGAGTGGACGCCGGGCCAGGATACTGTCGACAACGCAACGGCCAGCGACAAGGCATTCACGTTCACCTTCCGCGTCACCGACGGCAGCGCCAGCCATGAGCAGACAGTGC
>CBFGOS010000300.1:0-3290 GCA_965650425.1 uncultured Lysobacter sp.
CTTGCCGGTGCCTGTACCCGCCTCCGCCAGCAAGACGCCCCGCCCCTCGAACGCGTCGGCGATCGCAGCGGACAAATCCTGCTGCGCCGGTCGCGGCGCGAACGCGGGCAAGGCACGCGCAAGGTCACCGCCCTCGCTGAGGGCGGCGCGACTGGCAACACCCAACCGGCTGCTCATGGGTGTCCGGCGCCGGAAAAGACGGGGGCGCAATGTGCGCCCCCGGCCTCGATGCGGTTGCGGTGCGTGTGCGTCATTGCCCGTCGACCGGCGCCTCCGGAACGCGCTTGGCAGGATCCGGTTCTTCGCGCCGCTCGCCGATGCCGAACCACTCGCGCCAGCCGCCGCCCGAATCCTCGTCCTCCGCGCCCTCTTCCGGCAGCGCGGGCTGCGGCGCGGGACATGGCGTGTAGGGCGGGGCGAAGCCCGCAACGAATGCGACGCGCCGGGCACCGGCGCACCCGGCGTCGGTGGTGTTGGAGCCGATCACCCACTGCCAGTCCAGGCCCTTGTCGCCGACTTCCAACGGTGCCGTCGGCAGTCGCGCGAACAGCGACGACCACACCCGCATCGCGCCGGTGGCGCCGTACAGACCCGTGGTCTTGTTCTGGTCATTGCCCACCCAGATAACCGCCAGGTGGTCGCCGGTCCAGCCTGCGAACCAGCTGTCGCGGCCATCGTTGCTGGTGCCGGTCTTGCCCGCGGGCGAGAGGCGGCCGAGGCCGTCGCTCATGAGCTGGCGCCCGGTGCCGCTGGACACCGCCTGCTGCAGCGCGATGGTGATCAGGCGCGCGGCAATGGCATCGCCTTCCTGCGCCGGGGCCGGCTCCTTGTCGTAGCGCTTCAGCGCCTTGCCGTTGGCATCCAGCACGCCACGTACCGCGTGCAACGGCTGGATTTCGCCGCCGGAAGCCAGGAACTGGTACAGCTGCGCCATCGCGTAGGGGCTCTGGTCCACCGAACCGAGGATCAGCGCCGGGTTCGGTTCGGTCTCGATGCCGGCCAGCGTACGGATCAGGTCGGCAATGCGCTCCGGCGCCACCTGCATCCCCACGCGCACGGTGGACTGGTTGTACGACTGTGCCAGCGCATCGACCAGGCGCACGGTGCCGTGGCTGCGGCCGTCCGAGTTGCCGGGGTTCCAGGTCTTGCCCTGGCCCAGGTTGACCGTGACCGGTGAGTCATCGACCCAACTGGCCAGCGAGAAGCGTTCCGGCTGCGCCAGCGCCAGCAGGTATACGAACGGCTTGAGCAGCGAGCCCACCGGGCGCTGCGCCTCTACCGCACGGTTGAACCCGTGTTCGGCAAACTCACGCGCGCCCACAACGGCCACCACTTCGCCGTTGTGCACGTCGGTCACCACCACGCCGGCCTGCAATTCCGGGCGGGTGCGGTGCGACAGCGACTTGAGCGTGCGCGTGACCGCGCCTTCGGCATTGGCCTGTGCGGCAGGCGACATGCCGGTCATCACGCTCAGGCCGGCACCCGCCAGTTCGTCCTCGGGATAATCGCGGGCCAGTTGGCGGCGGACCAGGTCGACGTACGCGGGGAAGCGGTTGGCGGCGGTCGCACGCGGGTTGTCGGTGACGCCCAGCGGCGCCTTCAACGCACGCTGGTATTCGGCGTCGTCGATCAGGCCGGTTTCGTGGAACTCGCCCAGGGCGAAGTTGCGGCGCTCCAGCGCACGCTCGGGGTTTCGCCGCGGGTCATACCAAGACGGGCCGCGCACGATGCCGACCAGCAGGGCGACCTGCTCGGTGCTGAGGTCGCGCAGGTCACGCCCGAACCAGAACTCCGCACCCGCGGCCACGCCGTGGATGGCCTGGTTGCCGCGCTGACCGAGGTAGACCTGGTTGAGGTAGGCCTCGAGGATGGTGCGTTTGTCGTAGCGCGCCTCGATCAGCAGCGCATACAGGATCTCCTTGCCCTTGCGCTGCAGTGTCTGCTCCCGGCCGATGCCGAGCAGGCCGCTGCGCGCCAGCTGCTGGGTCAGCGTGCTGGCGCCCTGCTTGCTGCCGGTGGCGGTCTTGAACGCCGCGCGCAGCATGCCGGTGAAATCGATGCCGATGTGATGATTGAAGTCGCGGTCTTCCACGGCCTGCAGGCCGGTGACCAGCAACTCCGGCACCTCGTCGATGCGGACCAGACGGCGTTCTTCCTGCTTCTGGCCGTAGAGCGTGGCGATGCGGGCGGGATCCAGGCGCGCCCGACGCAACGCCTTCTTGCTGGCGGCGTCGCGGACGCTGGCCACGCGGCCTCCGGAGATGACCACCTCCAGCCTGCGCGCGGACACCGCGCCGTCCACGTCATTGAAACCTCGGCTGGAGATTCGCCAGCGGCCGCCGTCACGACGATAGCTGCCCTCCCGCGCGCCGTCGCCTTCGCGGTACGCAGCGGCGTCCAGCTCGGTCTTCAAGGTATTGGCATCCATGGCCAGGCCCGGCGCCAACTCCAAGGGGCGGGCATAGACGCGCGTGGGGATCTGCCAGCGCAACTGGCCAAAGCGCTGCCCCACCTCGTGATTGAGGTACAGTGAGTAGGGAATCAGGAACCCGAGGCCCAGGCCAATCGCTGCCAGAATCCAGGTGATGATGCGTCGGCGCCACTGCGGGGACGCGGAATCATCAAGGTTGTCGTCTTCGTCGTAATCGATCTGGGCCACGGCATGGGAGAATGGCAGGGCGCCGCCCTGGTGGCGTCGAGTCTAACCCAGCCGCATCCCGCCCCCGTGGGGGACCGGGGGCGCAGCAACCGTACGG
The DNA here is from genome assembly GCA_965650425.1 of uncultured Lysobacter sp. Taxonomy (GTDB): domain Bacteria; phylum Pseudomonadota; class Gammaproteobacteria; order Xanthomonadales; family Xanthomonadaceae; genus Aerolutibacter. Next base: position 2,757 of record CBFGOS010000300.1, read on the forward strand.
TGGGAGTCCCTTCAGCATGCCGATGTCGCCGGCCGAACTCCGGTTTCTCATCAACCGGGCGACCGGACTGTTTCACCGGGGCCTGACCAGCCTGCGCACGCGCGGCCTGCGGGCTTCGTGGCACCGGGTGCTGAAGCAATTCCGGCGGGTGCCGGTTTCCCAACGGCCGCACCTGTACTCGCCCCTTCCGCGGCCCTTCGCGCCCTTTGCCGTCCCGTTCGACCCGGCGCCGCATGCCAGCATTGTCATCCCGGTGTACAACCAGGTCGAACACACGGTGTGCTGCCTGCGCGCCCTCGCCGAGCATCCGCCGTCGGTCGCGGTCGAGGTGATTGTGGTCGACGATGGCTCGTCGGACGACACCGCCCTGCTGCTGCCCCAGATCGCGGGCCTGCGGTACCACCGGCGTGCTGCCAATGGCGGCTTCATCGCCGCGTGCAACGATGGCGCGGCGCTCGCGCGCGGCCACATGCTCGTCTTCCTGAACAACGATACCGTGCCGCAACCGGGGTGGCTGGACGCGCTGCTGGAGAC
>CBFGOS010000301.1:0-3280 GCA_965650425.1 uncultured Lysobacter sp.
TCGGCACCGTGGCGCTCAAGCACGAAGGCGAGGGCGTGTATGAGTTGACCAAGATGGCCGTGGCCCCGGACCAGCGCGGCACCGGCGTGGGGCGCCAGCTGATGATGGAAGCGTTGGCCACCTTCCAACGCCTGGGTGGGCACGAGCTGTTCCTGGAATCCAGCAGCAAGCTGGGTCCGGCGCTGAGGCTCTACGAGAGCGTGGGTTTCCGCCACTACCCCGCGCCGCGCCCGGGCTCGCATTACGCCCGGGCCGACGTGTACATGGTGTGGGTGCCGGACCGAGCGCCCGAGATCGCTTGACGGGCGCAGGGTGCCCCACAGAGGTGCACGCTTGCCGTACACCTCCCCAGTCCGTCGCGCAGGGTGCCGCTCGATCAACTGCAAAAGGTGACGCCCTCAAGTCGAATGGCGTTCGCGACGCACCGGGTTCGAGACGGGCCCACGTGGCTGAATCGCGCACAAATGTTCCGCGCGACTTTCCCTGTTCATGCTTGGGCCTTCACAGGTGCGCCGATAGCTTCCGGCCCATGGACCGATTTGCGAACCCTTACCTGGACCGGTCGATGCGCGACCTTTGGCAGGCATGCCAGAGCCGCGCCAGCGACCTGTTGAACCCCAGCAACCGCCCGCGATCCCGCGAACAACAGGAACGATTGGCGGTCGACACCGCCCAATTGCTCATGGCGATTGCCAACGAGCTGCACCCTGCCGAAGTGCTGGCCACGATGCCCGAGACCGAGGTGACTGAATCCAATCCCCGGATCGCGGATGCGTTCCTTCGGCACCACGCACGAGAGGCTTTTGGGCTGCGGTACAAGACGCTCAACCGCGCTGCGGATTTCGTGCTCGGCGCGGGCCGGTACGACTGGATTGGGGCGGCTGAGATCGCGGGAAAACGCCTTTACGACGTGGCGCTGGCCAGCGACGACGGCCTGCGCCTTGCCTTGAAGAAGCTGGAGAGTGTGCAGAAGTCGAAGCGGTGACGTCCTGCCGCCGCCGCGGTATTCGTGACCAAGAAGCGAGGCGACCGCCCATTTCGTAAAGGCCCGATCACTGCACGATGAAAGTCGCCGTCCCGGTGGCCGTGTTGCCGCCAGAGGTGGCGGTGGCCGTCAGCTGGTAGGTGCCGATCGAACTGGGTCCTGTGCCGGAAACGAATGAAGCGCTGGCATTGCCTTCGCTGTCCGTGGTGCCGGTGCCGTAGACATGGTTGACCCCGTTGGGCTTGAGCGCATCGAAGTTCACGCGCACGCCCGCAACCGGCACGCCATTGTTGAGCACGCGTGCCGTCATGGTCACGGTGGTTCCGCGGACGTAGACGGGGGCCGTGGTGCCGGCGCTAACGCTGAGGTTCGCTTGCGCCACGTCGTTGTTGGTGATGGTGCAGGTGGCGCTGCCGCCCGATGCCAGCACCAGCCCCGTGCAGTTCGACAGCGATGTAGCGTAGCCGGCCACTGCGGGCTCGGTGACCGAGTAGGTGCCTGCCGCGAGGCTGAGCACATTGCTGCCGTCGGCCTCGAAGGCAACCGGTGCGCCGCCGTTGACCGAGAAGCTGAAGTTCGAGGCGATACCGGTACCGCCGTTGTCGTTCACCACCACCTTGTTGACGGTCAACGAGGCGGGCTGCGTGGACGTGGACGTGGACACCAGGAACGTCGCAGTGGCCTGCGCGGTAAGCGCGCTGCTCGTGGCCGTGGTGGTCAGCTGGTAGGTGCCGATCGAACTGGGCCCCGTGCCCGACACGAACGAGGCGCTGGCGCTTCCGCTGCTGTCCGTGGTCGCGCTGCGATAGACATGGTTGATGCCGTTCGGCTTGAGTGCATCGAAGTTGACCTGAGCGCCTGAGACCGGCGTGCCGTTGAGTTGTACCTGTGCCGTCAGCGTCACCGTTTCACCGGCCAGGTACTGGCTCTTGCCCGTACCCGTGGTCAGCAAGAGCCCGGGCCCGGGTCCTGGCTCATCGGCGATGTCGGTATTGGTGATGGTGCACGTGGCGCTGCTGCCAGCGGTCAAGGCGATGTTGCTGCAGTTGGCCAGACTCGCGGAATACCCGGGGACCGCAGGCTCGGTCACGGTGTACGTGCCGGCTGGCAGGGTCAGCACGTTGCTGCCGTCGGCCTCGAACGCCACCGGCGCGGCGCCGTTGACCGAGAAGCTGAAGTCGGAGGGCGTTGCCGTGCCGCCGTTCTCGTTCAGCACCACCTTGCGCACGGTCAGCGTTCCCTGGGGCCGCTGCACAGCGAAGCTGGCTTGTCCACTCGCCTGCTGACCAGCCGCCGTGGTCGTGGCGGTCAGCTGGTAGGTGCCGATCGAACTGGACCCCGTGCCGGAAATGAACGAGGCCCGCGCGTTGCCGCTGCCGTCCGTGGTCGCGCTCGCATAGACATGATTGACGCCGTTGGGTTTGAGCGCGTCGAAATTGACCCGCGCGCCCGACACCGGCGACCCGTTGTTCAAGACGCGTGCGGTCATCGTCACCGTCTCACCGGCAAGGTAGACCTCCTTCGTGGTGCCCACGGTCAGCTTCAGGCCCGCCATGCCGGGAATGTCGTCGTTGGTGATCGTGCAGGTCGCGCTCGCGCCAGCGACCAGCGCGACGCTGTCGCAGCCCTGGAAGCTCGCGGTGTAGCCCGTGGTGGCAGGCTCGGTCACGGTGTACGTGCCGGGCGCGAGGTTGACCACGTTGCTGCCGTCGGCCTCGAACGCGACCGGCGCCGCGCCGTTGATCGAGAAGGCGAAGTCCGTGGCCGCCTCGTGTCCGCCGTCGTTGTTGACCACCACCTTGGTGATCGTCAGTCGGGCCGGGGCACGTGCGGCAACGCGCAGCACGGCCGCTTCCGACGGAACGCCCTGGTCGTTGATGATGAACACCAGGTAGTAGCCCGGCGGGGTCTCGAATGCGTTGGCGGGCAGGCTCGCGCGGATTTCGTCACCCGTGATCGTGTACGCCAGTTCGAGGAAGCGCTGGTCCATGTCGAGCGAGTGCGTGACCGACCCCGACTTCACCATCGTCACCCGGCGGATGGCCTGCGGTGTCGGGGTGGACAGCACGATCGTGCTGCCCGGGTTGGCGCTCATCGGCGACGTCGCGATGATCGGGCGCGCGGCGGGCGTGCCGTCGGCGTTGAACAGGTACGGCGGGTAATAGATCTCGGCATTGAGGTTGAGCTCGGGTCCGGTGGCGCCGCCGCCCAGCGTCAGCACCGTGGCATCCGGGAGCAGCAGTGCTGCGGAGTGGTACAGGCGCATGCGTTGCGCAGTCGCCCCCTGGGACCACG
>CBFGOS010000302.1:0-3277 GCA_965650425.1 uncultured Lysobacter sp.
GCTTGCCCTCGGTGCCCACCTCGCGCGCCACGCGCGTCACCTCGGCCGCGAAGCCGTTGAGCTGGTCCACCATCATGTTGACGGTGTTCTTCACCTCCAGGATCTCGCCGCGCACCTCCACGGTGATCTTGCGCGACAGGTCGCCCTTGGCCACCGCGGTGGTCACCTCGGCGATGGCGCGCACCTGGGTGGTGAGGTTGGAGGCCATGGCGTTGACCGAGTCGGTCAGGTCCTTCCATGTGCCGTCCACGCCCGGCACGACGGCCTGGCCGCCGAGGCGGCCCTCGGTGCCTACTTCGCGCGCCACGCGCGTCACTTCCGCGGCAAAGCCGTTGAGCTGGTCCACCATGGTGTTGATGGTGTTCTTCAGCTCCAGGATTTCGCCGCGCACGTCCACCGTGATCTTGCGCGAGAGGTCGCCGCGCGCCACTGCGGTGGTCACGTCGGCGATGTTGCGCACCTGCAGCGTCAGGTTGGACGCCATCGAGTTCACATGGTCGGTCAGGTCCTTCCACGTACCGGCCACGTCGGGCACCTGCGCCTGGCCGCCCAGGCGACCCTCGGTACCCACTTCGCGTGCCACGCGCGTCACTTCCGAAGCGAAGCCGTTGAGCTGGTCCACCATCGTGTTGATGGTGTCCTTCAGCTCCAGGATCTCGCCGCGCACATCCACGGTGATCTTGCGCGAGAGGTCACCCTTGGCCACCGCGGTGGTCACCTCGGCGATGTTGCGCACCTGGCTGGTGAGATTGGAGGCGAGCGAGTTGACCGAGTCGGTCAGGTCTTTCCAGGTGCCGGCCACGCCGGGCACGATCGCCTGGCCACCCAGCTTGCCCTCGGTGCCCACTTCGCGCGCCACGCGCGTCACCTCCGACGCGAAGCCGCGCAACTGGTCCACCATCGTGTTGATGGCTTCCTTCAGCTGCAGGATCTCGCCGCGCACGTCCACGGTGATCTTGCGCGACAGGTCCCCGTTGGCCACCGCGATGGTCACCTCGGCGATGTTGCGCACCTGCGCCGTCAAGTTGGACGCCATCTGGTTGACCGAGTCGGTGAGCTCGCGCCACACGCCCGACACGCCCTTCACCTTGGCCTGACCACCCAACAGGCCAGCGGTGCCGACTTCCAGCGCGACGCGCGTGACCTCGGAGCTGAACTCGCCCATCTGGTCGATCATGCGGTTGACGATCGTCGCCGAACGCAGGAACTCGCCCTGCAGCGGGCGGCCGTTGGACTCCAGCGGAACGGTGCGGGTGAGGTCGCCCTTGGCCACGCCGGCGATGGCCTCGGTGATGCTCTCGACCGGGCGCAGCAGGTCGTCCACCAGTTCGTTGACCGAATGCTCCATGCCACCCCACGCGCCCTCGCGGTGGTGCAGGGCGATGCGCTGGCGGGTCTGGCCTTCGCGTCCGACCTTCTGACCCACGCGGTCCAGTTCAGTGGCCAGACGGCGATTGGCCAAGGCAATGTCGTTGAAGGCTTCCGCCAGCTTGCCTTCGATACCGTCCCAATGGGCGGGCAGCGGCACCGAGAAGTCGCCACGTCGCACCGCCTGCATGGCGGCAAGAATCATCGGCAACGGATCCTGCGGTGGCTTGGCGGGGGTATTGCGAGGCCGCGTCGTGCGGCGGGGTGTGGCGGTTGGAGTCACAAACGTCCCCTGGGAAAACGCTGTCGTTCAGGGACGTGAAATTACGCTGCAGGCCGTGAGGGTGGCGTTCACGGCATCTGCATCGCAAGCGGCATAGTGAGACGGCTGTCACATCGTTATGCGACTCCGTCGCGCACCGCGGCATGAATGCGCCACACCAGCGTTCTGCAGGCTGTGCGTCGGCGGCCCAGCAGCAAGCGCGGCCGATGGGTTTGACCGCCCCGCCCGGGGATCATTGCAGAAACAGGGCGTGGATCCGCGAACCGGGTCGGAGCTCGCCTACGTGCAGCCGACCGCCGAGGGCAAGGACCCGGTCACGCATGTTGGTCAGGCCGCGCCCCGGCAGAAAACAGTCGGCACCGCCAATGCCATCGTCGCGCACGTCGATGAACAGCCACAGCCTGCCATGCCGCTCCCCGGTGCGAAGCCGCACGCTGCAATGCGACGCCCGGGCATGCCGTACGACGTTGGTCACGGCTTCCTGGACAAGCCGGTACGCTGCGATCAGCTGGGCATCGTTGAAGGCGGGCAGCAGCCGCGCATCGCCCTCCAGGTGGGTGACGAAACCAAGTCCGGCGTCCTCGGCCAGCCGGCGCACAGCGCCCCGTTCGATGGCGGCGTACAACCCCATCTGGTCCAGTGCCGCCGGACGAAGCGATTCAAGTACGCCCGAGATGTTCTGGCGCATCGCGCCGGTCAGTTCGAACAGCGGCGCTAGTGCAGCAGGCCTGCCCGCAGCCTCGAAGTCGTGCTCGGCCAGCTTCAGGTGGGTCTGCAGCGCGGTCAGGTTCTGTCCGAACTCGTCGTGCAACTCGCTTGCCAATCGCCGGCGTTCGCGTTCCTCCGTGTACAGGTTGCGTGCGGCCGCCAGGTAGAGGTCTCTCGCCAACTGGTCGCTGCGCAGGCGTGCCTCGTTGAGCGTGAGTGCCTGTTGCCGGACGTTGTCCATGCTGGCGCCCAACAGCAGTCCCATCGTGCCGGTGATGCCCAGATAGGCTTGCATCCGGATCGGGTCGTACGCCGGCTGGCCAAAGTGGTCCTCCAGCGCGATCAGGACGCTGGTGGCGAATGTGGACAGCAGCGCCCCCCGCCAGCCATGCAGCATGGCGAACACGACGGTTGCCACCAGCAGGACGACGCGCAGCAGTTCGGAGAGGTTGCTTCCCGGCAGGCGAAGCGCAAGGAGTAGGTACAGCCCCATCGCCGGCAGCAGCCAAAGCAGCCCAGTGCGCAGGATGCGCAGCGAGCCGGCGCGTTGCTCGGCGGACGCAAGCCACGGCACCAGCGGCGCAACCAGCATGATGGCGAGGAACGTGCCAAAGGCATGGCTTATCGCGAAAGTCCCCAGCAGGGGCAAATCGTCGGGCCCACCCAGCGTGACGTAGTTGCCACGAAGATTGGCGCGTACGTCGCCCACGCGTCCCTCGGACAGCACGTACGCCAGGTCCTTGGCCGCGACCATCAATCCGGAGACCGCCCCGGCCGACAGCAGCGGCACGAAGCGCTCGGGAGGCATGGCGCCGCCGGGTTGGAGCCCAAGCCGACGCAGGATCAGTACGCCCGTCGCCACCAGGAAGGGCTCCAGCACGTTGCCCAGGATGTACTGCAGTGGCCCGGGCCAATAGC
>CBFGOS010000303.1:0-3258 GCA_965650425.1 uncultured Lysobacter sp.
CGGCCACGCCATCGTCCAAGGCGTGCTGCACCAGCACGGCGCCCAGCGATTCACTGGGTAAGGGCAGCGGAAGGCCGCATCGCACCGCCCCTGCCAGCCCTTGCTCCTGGCGGTACACCCGCAGGCCGCGACCGGCGTCATTCGGTGGCGGCTCGGCGGCGGCGACCCCAATCCAGGCCCACGGCAGGGCCGGGCATGCGGCCAGCACCCGTGATCCGGCCGAGTACTCCGCTGCAAGCAGGCCCTGCCCGGCAAGCGTGCCGAACCAGTCCAATCCCGTGCGCTCATCGGGTTGACGTGACTGCGCAAGCAAAGGCATGGTCGGCTGGGCGTCCGCACGGATGGGAAGGCCATCCAGTCTAGACCGTGGCGGCGGCAGCGGTATGCCAGCGCCCCCCTCCAAGGACCCGTTCCATGCAGCTCCGTCCCCTGCCCGCCTTCCATGACAACTACATCTGGGCGCTGTCGGACGACGCCAATCGCGCCCTGTTCGTGGACCCCGGCGCGGCCGAGCCCGTGCTCGCGGCCGCCGCTGAGGGCCTGCAACCGGCGGGCATCCTGATCACGCACCATCACGACGACCACATCGGCGGCGTGGCGCAACTGCGCCGGCACTGGCCGGACCTCCCCGTCATCGCTCCGGCGGATGAACGTATCCCCGGCGCCACGCAGCGCGTGCGCGATGGTGATCGTGTGAATGTCGCCGACTGGACCTTCGACGTGCTCGAAGTGCCCGGACACACGCGCAGCCACATCGCCTTCCACGGGCATGGCGTCCTGTTCTGCGGGGATACGCTATTCAGCCTGGGCTGCGGGCGGTTGTTCGAGGGCACGCCTGAGCAGATGCATGCGTCCCTGACGCGCCTGGCCAGCCTGCCCGCCGATACCCGCGTGTGCTGCGCGCACGAGTACACCCTCGGCAATGCCGCGTTCGCGATCGCCGTGGACCCGGGCAACTCCGACCTGCAGCGACGCGTGGCCGAAGCCCATGCGCAGCGCCAACAGGGCGTCCCCACCCTGCCCACCACGCTGGCCAGCGAGCGCGCCTGCAACCCCTTCCTGCGTGTGCAGGAGCCAGGGATCCGCGCGGCCGTTGCGCGCCATCTGGGCCGACCACCGCGGGACGCAGCGGAAACCTTCGCGGAGTTGCGACGCTGGAAGGACGGTTTCCGCGGATGACGGCATCACACGTCTCTCCACTGGCGGCGGTCAGCGTCGTACTCGTGCTGTTGCTGGCAATGGACATGCCCCAAGCGATCGCCGGCCAACGCTCGCCACGCCATGTGGACGCCGCGATCGCCGCAGGTGCGGCCGACCCCGAAAGTCGCACCACGATCAACGGGCGGGACATATACCGCCGTTTCCGCAAGGGCCTGGCGGACAAGACCTGCGCACCCGGCGCCAGCGCGCGCTGGAAGCGGCATTTCGCGCAGGCCCCGCAGCGCCTGGCGAACCGCGGTGACGATGCCCTGCCATTGCTCGGCTACGTCGTCGACGCATTGGCGAAGGCGCACCTGCCGACCGAATACGCGCTGATCCCCTTTGTCGAAAGCGGCTACCGACCGGACGCCCGCAGCCCCGCCGGCCCGGCTGGCCTGTGGCAGATGATCGCGCGCACGGCTCGCCACCACCGCGTGCCGATCCGCCCCGGTTACGACGGCCGTCTGTCGCCCGTGGATTCCACGCGGGCCGCCGTGCGTTATCTGGGGAGCCTCCACGGCCAGTTCGGCGGCAACTGGAAACTGGTGGTCATGGCCTACAACGCCGGGGAACACCGGATTCTCGGCGCCGTGAAGCGCGCCGGCCGCAAGCCGGCGTCGATCGACCCGGACTCCCTAACCGGCCTGCCCGCCGTCACGCGCGCCTACCCACAGAAGTTGCACGCGCTGTCGTGCCTGCTCGACCAGGCGGACGAACGCGATCGCTGGCTGGCCGCCATGGACCGCCCGGTGCCCCGCTTGGGCGAGGTGGTGCTGCCCGACAGCGCGACGGACCTGCGCGAATGGGCCCGTGGCGCCGCCCATGACCCGGAGTGGCTGGCGCGGCTCAACCCGGCCTACGCCAGCGGTCCGCTGCGGGGCACCGAGCGGCGCATCCTGGCACCCATCGGCCGCGCCCCCGATCCAGACGCCGGCGAATAGGTAGCCCCGGACCCGCGGGCAGGGCAAACTAGAGCCTTTGCTCGACCGTGCCGACGGTCATCGCCCCACAAAGAGGTAAGTCCATGGGTTTCCTGCAAGGCAAGCGTGCACTCATCACCGGCGTCGCCAGCCAGCGTTCCATCGCCACCGGCATTGCCGAGGCCATGCGCCGCGAGGGCGCCGAACTGGCGTTCACCTACCAGACCGAGAAGCTCAAGTCGCGCGTTGAGGACTGCGCAAAGGAAAACGGTTCCGACATCGTGATCCCGTTGGACGTCGCCTCCGACGAGCAGATCGAGCAGTGCTTCACCGAGCTTGGGAAGCATTGGCCGGAGGGTTTTGACATCCTCGTGCATGCCATCGCCTACGCGCCGCGCGAAGCCATCGACGGTGAGTTCCTCGACGGCCTGACCCGCGAGAACTTCGCCATCGCGCACGACATCTCGGCCTATTCGCTGGCCGCGCTGGCCAAGGCCGCGCGCCCGATGATGAAGGACCGCCACGGCTCCGTCCTGACCCTGAGCTACCTGGGGGCCGAGCGCGCGCTGCAGAACTACAACGTCATGGGCGTGGCCAAGGCCAGCCTCGAGGCGACCGTGCGTTACCTGGCACTGAACCTCGGCCCCGAAGGCATCCGTGTCAACGCCATCTCGGCGGGCCCGATCAAGACCCTCGCCGCCGCTGGCATCGCGAACTTCCGCAAGATGCTGGGGCACTTCGAAAAGTACGCCCCGCTGCGCCGCACCGTCACCATCGAGGACGTCGGCAACACCGCCGCGTTCCTCTGCTCGGACCTGGCCAGTGGCATCACCGGTGAAGTCACCTACGTGGATTCGGGCTACAACATCCTCGGCATGACCGGCATCGGCGACGACGACTGATCGCTGCGCTGGCCGGCGTCGAAGCCCGTCGCATTACCAAAAGGCCCGCCTTCCGGCGGGCCTTCGTCGTTATGAAGCCCCGGCCAAGGGCAGCACCACCCGGCGCCCTACTCCATGCCCCCACGCCAGACCCGGCGCGATTGTCCACGCGCACAGCACATCCCCAAAGAGCGCCGACCCCGAAAAACAAAAAGGCCCGGCGACAGAAAAGCCGCCCGGCTTCGCGTTTTAGCATT
>CBFGOS010000304.1:0-3253 GCA_965650425.1 uncultured Lysobacter sp.
CGTCGACCTCATCGGCGGACACCAGCCCCAGATGGCGTTCGGGCAGCGCCAATGCGGCATCGCGCGGCAGTGCGCCCATCCACTGCACGCCTGCCGGCAGGCTCTGCGCCAGCAGCGAGGCATGGTAGTCGCTGCCCACGCGGTTGGCGGCCACGCCCCGCACGTTCAGGTCGGGGCGGTAACGGGCCAGGCCCAGCGCAAGCGCGCCAAAGGTTTGTGCCATCGCCGAACCGTCGATCACCGCAAGGACCGGCAAGCCCAGCTGCAGCGCCAGGTCCGCGCTCGAAGGCGCACCATCGAACAGGCCCATTACGCCCTCGACCAGGATCAGGTCGGCCTCGGCCGCGGCCGCATACAGGCGCGTGTGCACGTCCGTTTCGCCGTTCATCCACAGGTCGAGCTGGTACACCGGGGCGCCACTGGCACGCTCCAGCACCATCGGGTCGAGGAAATCGGGGCCGGTCTTGAACACGCGCACCCGTCGCCCCTGGCGCGCGTGCCAGCGCGCCAGCGCGGCGGTCACGCTGGTCTTGCCCTGCCCCGACGCGGGCGCGGACACCAGCAGTGCGGGACAGTGGCGCATCGTCATGGCCTCAGAGCTCGATGCCCAGCTGGGCCTTGATACCCGCCTTGAACGCATGCTTGACCAGGCGCATCTCGGTCACGGTGTCGGCGGCTTCCACCAGCGCATCAGGCGCGCCGCGGCCGGTGATCACCACATGCTGGCGCGGCGGCCGGGCAGCCAGTGCGGCGAGGACCTGGTCCACCGCCACATACTCCTTGACCAGCGCGATGTTCAGCTCGTCCAGCAGCACGAAGTCGTACGTATCGTCAGCCAGCATCGCCGCCGCCACCGACCACGCGGCCTGCGCGGCGGCGATGTCGCGATCGCGGTCCTGGGTTTCCCAGGTGAAGCCCTCGCCCATCACGTGGTAGTCAAGGCGGTCGGAGAACGCATCGCCCATGGTGCGGAAGAAGGCGTCTTCGCCAGTGGAGAAGCTGCCCTTGATGAACTGCACCACGCCGCAGTGGAAGCCGTGGCCCAGCGAGCGCGCCAGCATGCCGAAGCCCGACGAACTCTTGCCTTTGCCATTGCCGGTGTTGACCACCACCACGCCGCGGTCGATGGTGGCCCGCGCGATCCGGCGGTCCACCAGTTCCTTCTTGCGCTGCGCACGCTCGCGGTAGCGCTCTTCGGGCGTCAACAGGTCGTCCCGCATGCTCAGGCTCCGGCCGCGCGGCCAGCGCCGCGCACGCCCAGCGCCCGCACGACCACCGCATGCGCGGCCAGCGCAACGACCACGTACGCCATGGCGGTGCGCACGAACAGGGGCGCCCACTGCATCAGGCGTGCCACGTATTCGGCAAAGTGGGGCTCGGCGTAACGCCCGCCGAGCCAGTAGAACGCGCCGTTGGAGATCACGAACGACAAGGTGTTGGCCAGCAGTGCCACGCCGGCCGCCATGGCCAGCGAGCCGGCCGAAGCCTGCAACCGGCCGGCGAACAGGCGTCCCGCGTACCAAAGCACCGCATACGCCGGTAGCAGGAACGAGTACGCCGGGGTGATGCAGAAGTCGCTGGTGCCGGCGTAGCGCACCGACACGAAGTCGAGTGCACCCGCCAGGGCGACGAAGCCCAGGAACGCCAGGTGCCGGCGCACGTACAGGCCGCCGAGGAAGAACACCGCCATCGACGCATCCGGCAGGTGGATCGCCGTGCCGAAGTGGCTGAAACGGGTCATGCACATCAGTACCGCCAGCGCGGCCACCATCACGACGGTGTTGCGGGTATTCAATGGCTTCATCGAACTGTTCTCCTTGTGACGAAGGTCTGGCTTACTGCGCCGCGAACCGCAATGTCAGCATCCAGGTACGGCCGGGCTGCGCGTAGTACGCGGCCGTCTCGTACTGCTTGTCGAAGATGTTGTTGACGCTGAGGTTCAAACGCCACGCCGCATTGAACGCGTAGCCGGCCCGCAGGTCGGTGGTGGCATAGCCGCCCAGACGGTCGGAATTGGCCAGGTTCTCGTAGCGATCGCCGGCGGCAGTGACGCTCGCGCCCAGGTTGAAATCGCCGTAGCGGCGATCCGCATCGAGGCGCGCGGTCTTGCGGGCGCGACGCGGCAAGGCGTTGCCGTGGTAGATGCCCGGCGACTCGTTGCGCGGATCCACCAATGAAGCACTACCCTGCAGGTCCCAACCCGCCAACTCGGCGCCTGCGGTCAGTTCGAGGCCCTGGATACGCGCTTCGTCCACATTGACCGCGCGGCACACCCAATTGGCATCGCAGGCGGTGCCAATCAGATGGTCGACGCGGGTCTCGAAGGCGTTGACCGACCAGTTGCCCCAACCGTGATCGCCACGCAGGCCCAGTTCGACACTGCGCGAGGTTTCGGGAACCAGCGTGGGAGTGCCGTAGAACGGGAAGTACAGCTCGTTGAACGTGGGTGCCTTGAACGCGGTTCCGTAGCTGGCCGTCAGTCGCAATACCCGGGTGACGTCCCAGCCCCACAGCGCGCTGCCGGTCGTCTTCCCACCGAACTGGCTGTTGTCGTCGCGGCGCAGGCCGGCCTGCACCGAATGCGCACCGGACGTGTGTTGCCATTGCCCGAATGCGGCACGGGTGATGCGGTCGCTGGCGGCATAGGCGGTGTCGCTGTCGATGTCGTCGCGCACCCAGTCCAGTCCGGTCGTCAGCGTCCCGCCGGCCAGGTTGAAATCCGCCTGCAACGCCCCCTGGTCGCGGTCCGTCTGGAAACGGCTGTGATAGGCGCCATTGTAGAACTGGCGGCTCCTGTCACGGCTCTGGCCGACGTTGAACGTCAGCGTGGCGACGTCGCCCACGCGGTGGCGCACCCGCGCACCGGCGGTCTGCTGCACGGTCTTGGCTTCGTTGCCGGCGTAGATGCTGCCGTCGTACTCGTTCTCGCCCTCGGCGCGCAGGGCGCGCAGGTCCACGTTCAACGCATCGCCAAACGCGTAACCACCCTGCGCCGACACGGAGTTGTTGGTGTAACCGTCGATGTCGGGGTCATAGCCGAAGCAGCCAGTGGGGCTGTAGCAGGCATTGAAGCCGTCGGTGGTGTCATGCGCCAGGTTGAGCGCGTACCAGCCCTTGTCGCCGCGGCCTTCCACGCCCGCGGTGGCCTTGTAGGTGGCGTCGCTGCCGGCACCTGCGCTGAAGCTGGGCGAGAACGCCACCTGCGGGCGACGGGTGAAAATCTGGATCACGCCGCCGATGGCCTCCGAGCCGT
>CBFGOS010000305.1:0-3240 GCA_965650425.1 uncultured Lysobacter sp.
ACTGGTACTCGCGTTCCTCCAAGACCGCCCTGCCCCGCGCCGGCCTCCAGGCCGCCAACGCCTACGGCGTGCAGGACATGCACGGCCTGGTGTGGGAATGGACCGAAGACTACTCCGCCATGCTGGTGGACTCGGACAACCGCAACCAGGGCGACGCCGACAAAACCCGCTTCTGCGGCGCCGGCGCCCTCTCGATGAACGACCGCGACAACTACGCGGTCCTGATGCGCGTGGCGATGCTCTCGTCATTGGGTGGCCAGGACACGACCGGCAACCTCGGCTTCCGCTGCGCAAAGGACGTGAAATGAAATCCTTCCTGCTGGCTGCGCTCGCCCCTTTCGCCCTCGCCTTCGGGCTGGCGCAAGCGGCGCCCAAGGCCGCGCCACTGCCGTCGGATTCCGTCTACCAGCTCAATGCCCCGATGGTGGACCAGCAAGGCCGCAAGCTGCGTTTGGCCGACAAGCGCGGCAAGGTGCAACTGGTGTCGATGTTCTACACCTCGTGCAAGTTCATCTGCCCTCTGATCATCGACAGCGGCAAGGCGATCGAACGCTCACTGACCCCGGCCGAGCAGCAGAAGTTGGGCATCCTGCTGATCAGCATGGACCCCAAGCGCGATACCCCTGCCAATCTCGCCACGGTGTTCAACAAGCGCAAGTTGCCCCCTGCGCGCTGGACGCTGGCCAGCCCCACGCCCGATGACGTGCGCGCCATTGCCGGCGTGCTGGGCATCCGCTACCGCCAGCTCGAGGACGGCGAGTTCAACCACACCAGTGCGCTGGTGCTGCTGGACGCCAACGGCCGCGTGTTGGCCCGCACCGAACAGATGGGCACGCGCCCGGATCCGGAATTTGTCGCGGCGGTCCGCAAGGCGCTGGCAGCGCCCGCGACCAAGTCAAAGCCCTGAGCTGCGGCCGCGCTCCTGGCAACCGGTAGCAAGCCGCCCCTGTGCCGCCATTGGCGTTGACGCCCGCAACGGCGGGTCAAGCCACCTCGCCCGCGAGACGCCCCAACGTCGCCACCGCTTCGGCCATGCGCGCGTCGAAAGGATGACCGCAGTTGAGCCGCAGGCAGTGCCCGAACGCACGACTGGGTGAAAACATCGGACCCGGCGCGAGGCTCATGCCGTGGGCCAACGCCCGTTGCCGCAACGCCATGGCATCGCTGCCGGCGGGCAACTCCAGCCACAGGAAATAGCCACCCAGCGGCCGCGTCACGCGCGTCCCGCGGGGGAAGGCCGCGGCAATCGCCTCGACGTACTGCGCCTGCTGCTGCGCGAGGCGCCCCCGCAGGCGACGCAGGTGCCGCTCATATCCACCGCCCTCCAGGTAGCCTGCAATAGCCAACTGGGCGGGCACGTTGGTGTTCAGCGTGGAGGTCAACTTCAGCCGCGCCACTTGCGTGCGAAAGCGCCCCGGCAGCACCCAGCCAATCCGGTATCCCGGCGACAGGCACTTGGAGAACGACCCGCAATGCAGCACCCAACCGTCCCGGTCGTACGCCTTCGCGGGGGGTGGCCGCTTGGCCTGGAAGTGCAACTCCGCGTAGACGTCGTCTTCCAGCAGCGGGATTCCGTGCCGCGCGAACAGCGCGACAGCGGCCCGCTTGTGCGCCTCCGGCATGGTGCTGCCCAACGGGTTCTGGAACGTGGGCATCAGCCAACACGCCTTGGGCGCGTGGCGCGCGATGGCCTGCTCCAGCGCGCCGAGGTCGACACCCTCACGTGGGTGTGTCGGCACCTCGATCGCCTGCAGCCCATTGCGCTCCAACACCTGCAGGGTGACGTAGAAGCAGGGCGACTCCACCAGCACGGCGTCGCCCGGCCGGGTCACCGCGGCGATGCTGAGACTCAAGGCCTCCATCGCGCCATTGGTGATGACGATGTCGTCTGCGGATACGTTGATGCCCTCCACCAGGTAACGGCGCGCAATCTGGCGACGCAGGACCGCCTGCCCGGGGGTGAGGTCGTCGACGGTACTCCAGGGGTCCAGGTGCGTGGCTGCCTTGGCCATCGCGCGACCCAACCGATGCAACGGGAACAATTCGGGACTCGGGAAGGCCGACCCCAACGGAACCCGGTCACGATCCATGCTCGACTGCAGCACCTCGAACACCAGGTCGCTGATATCCACCGCCCGCGACTCGCCATCCGGCCGGGACGGCGCCTCCGGCTCCGGCGGCAAGCGGGTCGGCACGCGCGCCACGTAATAGCCCGACCGCGGCCGTGATTCCACCAGCCCGCGCGACTCCAGCAGGTAATACGCCTGGAATACCGTGGACGGACTGACCTGGCGCGCGGCGCAAGTTTCCCGCACCGACGGCAGGCGATCCCCAGGCTTCAGCAGGCCCCCGTGGATCGAGCGGGCAACGTCTTCGGCGAGAGCCTCGTAGCGCTTCATACCAACTGATATGGTTTTTTTGCCATTTTCTGAGTCTACAACGACTGATATGGTCGCCTTATCCTGTCATCCCCCGTCCCGAGCTAGCCGCCGTGAACCCGGACATTGAGCTGAACCTGGCCCTGATCCTGTTCATTCCCTGGTTTTCGATTCTGGCCGTCCTGTTCTGGTGCTTCCCACGGTTGCCGCGCACCGGGGCCCGCAAGGTCTTCGACGCCGTCTCATTGCTCGCCGCGACCGTCGCTGCCTTCACCGGCATGCACTGGAGCATGGTCAACGCCGACCCCAGCCATGGCGCGATGTGGAAACAGGTGCTGGCCACCTCGGTCGCCTACGGGCTGTTCCTCGGGGTGATGACCATGGCCCTGCTGGTCCGCTGGCGCTGGCTGCGCCGCGCCGCCGTCGCCTCACGCTGATACGTTCGATGCTGTAAACCGGAAGTCCGGCCCGCCCGTTGGCATCCATACGTTGGTCACTTGATCTGGATCAAGTCCCCTCCGGCACGTCCCCGCAAAATATCGTTAACCCTCGTAGAAGGTATTCCCATGACTTATAACGATGTCTCGCGCCCCGGCAGCGCGGGCGCCGGCTTGGCCGGGTACTACAACGATCGCGTGGTCCGGCAGTTCGCCGTCGCCACCGTCCTGTGGGGCATTGTCGGCATGCTGGTGGGCGTGATCATCGCCGCCCAGCTCTACTGGCCCACGCTGGGTGAAGGTATCCCGTGGCTCAGCTACGGCCGCCTGCGCCCTTTGCACACCAACGCGGTGATCTTCGCCTTCGGCGGTAGTGCCTTGTTCGCCACCAGCCTGCACGTGGTGCAGCGCACCTGCCATGTCCG
>CBFGOS010000306.1:0-3235 GCA_965650425.1 uncultured Lysobacter sp.
GGCTGCTTCTGCCGTTTTTTCAAAAGCGCTTTTTTCTAGGTGTTTTTCAGTTCCACGCGAGGCAATCGCCTCCCTGCCGGCGTTGCGCGCCGCTTCGCGCGATGGGCCCTGCCGCCTACCGTCGGCGACGCCGCGCGACCCGAAAATTTTTTTTCCAGCGCCGCCGATTTCGCGACGCAGCACGTCCAATTGCGCGAAATTGCGCAGCCATTGCGCCGCGTTCTTCGGGCTCGCGACACGATGCAATCGGCCAAAACGACACCGGCCGCACGAGGCGGCCGGTGGTCAATCGATGCGGGATCGACTCAGTGGTCTTCGTCTTCCAGCAGCTCGGCGTAGTCGTCCGGCCCAAGCAGTTCGTTGAGTTGCTCGGTGTCCTCAATCGACACGGTAAACAGCCAGCCTTCGCCGTAGGCATCCTCGTTGATGGTTTCCGGCTTGTCGGCCAGCGCGCTGTTGACCGCGGTGACGGTGCCGCTGACCGGCGCATAGACGTCGGAGGCCGCCTTGACCGACTCGACCACAGCGCAGGCGTTGCCCGCTTCGACGCGGTCGCCAACGTTGGGCAGTTCGACGTAGACCAGGTCACCCAGCAGGCCTTGGGCGTGGTCGGAAATGCCGACCGTCACCTTGCCGTCGCCTTCGACGCGGGCCCACTCGTGGGACTTGAGGAACTTGAGGTCGCCGGGAATCTCACTCATGGGGGGTGCTCCGGTGGTACGTGTGTGGGTTGAGGGAAGCGTAGTTTAACCAAGCGCCGGGCCGCGCAACTGCGGCGTGGCCGACCACTTGTGCTGCAGTGAAGCAATCCGGCGGCCGCACGTGCCGCCGCCGGACGGTGCGATCAGGCGAGGACGCCGTCCTGCGGCTGACCGTCGCGCACGAACGGGAACTTGACCACGCGCACGGGGATCTCCTTGCCGCGGATGTCCACGCGGACGTTGCCGGCGCTACCCAGCGGGATGTCGCCCGCCGGCACGCGCGCGAACGCGATGGCCTTGCCGAGCGTCGGCGAGAACGTGCCGGAGAGGATTTCGCCCTCGCCGTGCGCGGTCAGCACCTTCTGGCCGTGGCGCAGCACGCCCTTCTCGTCCATCACCAGGCCGATCATCTGGCGCGGGGCACCGTTGGCCTTCTGCTGCTCCAGCACGGTGCGGCCGATGAAGTCACGGCCTTCGTCGAGCGAGACCGTCCAGCCCATGGCAGCCTCATAGGGCGACACGGTCTCGTCCATGTCCTGTCCGTAGAGGTTCATGCCGGCTTCCAGTCGCAGGGTGTCGCGCGCGCCCAGGCCGGCCGGCTTGACGCCAGCTGCCAGCAGCGCGTTCCAGAACGCGACCGTGCTGGCTTCCGGCACGACGATTTCGAAGCCGTCCTCACCGGTGTAGCCGGTGCGGGCCACGAACACGTCGATGCCGTCGACGGTCTTGGCTTCGCCGGCCACGAACTTGCCCATCTTGCCGATCGCGGCACGGTCCTCCTCGCGCAGCAGGCCGAGGACCTTCTCGCGGGCCGTCGGACCCTGCACCGCGACCATGCCGAATTCCGGACGCTCGGTGACAGTCACGCCGAACGGCTTGGCCTGCTCGGTGATCCACGCCAGGTCCTTGTCGCGGGTGGACGCGTTGACCACCAGGCGGAAGAACTGCTCGTCGCGGTAGTAGATGATCAGGTCGTCGATGACGCCGCCCTGCTCGTTGAGCATGCCGCTGTACAGCGCCTTGCCCGGCACCTTCAGCTTGTCCACCGAGTTGGCCACCAGCTTGCGCAGGAACGGACGCACCTGGTCGCCGCGCAGGTCAACCACGGTCATGTGCGAGACGTCGAACATGCCGGCGTCCTTGCGCACCAGGTGGTGCTCGTCGATCTGCGAGCCGTAGTGGATGGGCATGTCCCAGCCGCCGAAGTCGACCATCTTGGCGCCGAGGGCGCGGTGGGTGTCGTTGAGGATGGTCTTCTGGGTCATCGAGCGTGGGCCTGTGGGTGACGTGGGGAACGGGGATTATCCCAGATCGGGCGGCCGCAAGACGAAGGGCGGCCCGTAGGCCGCCCTTGTCGCCGCTGGCTTTCCGCATACGCCAGCGAATGCCGGCGCGGCCCATGCGGTCAGTCCGCCGGTCGCACCCGCAGCGTCATGCCGTCCACCGCGATCACGCGCACGGCGGTGCCCGCGGGCGCATCGGGCCCGGTCACATCCCAGAATGCGTCGGCGATCTGCACCCGGCCCTCGCCGTTGACGATGGCCCGCTCCAGCGGAACCACGCGGCCGACCAGTTGCTCCGCGCGACGGTTGAGCATGGGCTGGTCGCTTTCGCGCCCGCGGTTGCGGAACCAGGTGCGGTAGACCTGGATGGATACGAAGGCGAGCACGATGAACGCGGCGACCTGCGCGAGCACCGACATGCCCGGCAGGGCGAACACCATCAGGAACACCGCCGTGGCCGCGAACCCCAGCCACAGCATGAAGGCGCCAGGCGCCAACGCCTCCGCCGCGAACAGTGCCAGCGCGACCGCCCCCCACAGCACGATGGGCCAACTCCATTGCATGGGCTCAGCCTCCCTTGGTGACAACGCGACCGGGTTGGTCCAGCGCCTGCTTGGCTAGTTCGGCGATGCCGCCCAGCGAGCCGATCACGCCGGCCGACTCCATCGGCATCATCACGAACTTCTGGTTGGGCGCTTCGGCCAGCGCCTTGAATGCTTCGATGTACTTCTGCGCGACGAAGTAGTTGATGGCCTGCACGTTGCCCGCGGCAATCGCGTTGGACACCATCTGGGTCGCCTTCGCCTCGGCCTCGGCCAGACGCTCGCGGGCCTCCGCCTCGCGGAACGCGGCTTCCTTCTCACCCTCGGCCTCGAGGATCACGGCCTGCTTGTCGCCCTCGGCCTTGAGGATGGCGGCCTGGC
This sequence comes from uncultured Lysobacter sp., assembly GCA_965650425.1. Classification (GTDB taxonomy): domain Bacteria; phylum Pseudomonadota; class Gammaproteobacteria; order Xanthomonadales; family Xanthomonadaceae; genus Aerolutibacter. The sequence continues at coordinate 2,908 of CBFGOS010000306.1, forward strand.
GGAAGCCTTCCGCTTCCAGGATGTTGGCGCGCTTCTCACGCTCGGCCTTCATCTGCCGCGCCATTGAATCGACCAGGTCGCGCGGCGGCTGGATGTCCTTGAGCTCGATTCGGTTGACCTTCAGACCCCACGGATGGGTGGCCTGGTCCACCGCGACCAGCACCTTGGCGTTGATCTCGTCGCGCTTGGACAGCGATTCGTCCAGGTCCATCGAGCCAATCGCGGTACGGATGTTGGTCATCACCAGGTTGAGGATGGCGATCTCCAGCGTCGCGACCTCGTAGGCGGCCTTGGCCGCGTCCAGCACCTGGAAGTAGACCACGCCGTC
>CBFGOS010000307.1:0-3201 GCA_965650425.1 uncultured Lysobacter sp.
CGACGAACGTGGTCAGCACGAAATCCCGCTGGAGTGGCTGGCCGGCGAACGCGGCTGATGCCGTCGCCGGCCGCTCCCGTCACGACAGCCAGAACTGCAGCAGCGATTTGAACGACAGCACCACGCCGACCGCCGTGGCAATGACCGCCAGGATGCCGAACACCAGCATCCAGCGCGGATGGCGGTACTCGGTGCCGACGATCTCGGTCTTGCGCGAGGCCCAGAGGATGCACCCCAGCGCCAGCGGCAGGACCAGCGCATTGAGCGCACCGGCCACCACCAGCACCTTCACCGGCTGCCCGACCAAGCTGTAGATCAGCGTCGAGCAGACGATGAAGGCGATCACCATCCGTTCGTTGTAGCGACGGATGCTGTCATGCAGCGAGTACATGAAGCTGACGCTGGTGTAGGCGGCGCCGATTACCGAGGACACCGATGCGGCCAGCAGGACGATGCCGAACATCTTGTAACCGACGGTGCCCATGGCATGGGAGAACACCGAGGCCGCTGGATTGCCCGGGTCCAGGGCAAGCCCTTTGCTGACCACGCCGAGGGTGGCGAGGAACAGGCAGACGCGTACCACGCCGGTGGTCAGGATGCCGGTGACCGCGGCGCGGGTGACGTGGCCGACATTGTGGATGCCGACGATCCCGGCTTCGACCAGGCGATGCCCTCCGGAGAACGAGATATAGCCACCCACCGTGCCGCCGACCAGGGTGACGATGGGAAGCAGGAGAATCAGCGGGTCGTCCGGGTTGATGCTGTGCGACAGCGCCTCCAGGAGCGGCGGGTTGGACTGCAGCATGGCGTAGCCGATCATGCACAACATGATCACACCGAGCAGTTGCATCACCATGTCCATGATCCGCTTGGCGTTGCGCATCACGAAGATGGCGATCACGCCCACGGCGGCGATCAGCGAGCCGAGCACCGGCGGTACGCCGAAGATCACGTTCATCGCCAATCCGGCCCCACCGATATTGCCGATGTTGAAGGCGATCCCACCGAGCACGATGAAAGCCGAGATCAGGTGGCCGACTCCGGGCAGTACCCGGTTGGCGACATCCTGGCCGCGTAGGTTGGAGACGCTGATGATGCGCCAGATGTTCAGTTGCGCACCGATGTCGATCAGCAGCGAGATGAGGATCGCGAAGGCGAAGCTGGCCAGGTATTTCTCGGTGAACAGCGAGGTCTGGGTCAGGAAGGCCGGGCCGATCGACGAGGTCGCCATGATGAAAATGGCGCCGCGCAGAACGCTGCGTTGGGATGCCGGGGGAGCGCTGTAGGGAGCGGAGATGGGTTGCATGTTGCACCTTCTATTTTTCTTGGCGTTAGGGGCAGGTATGTGTTTTGCCGGGCGGGCCCGGCGGCAATGCAACGGCTGAACGCGTGAGCGTTTTCTTTCTTGTTGTTCGATTCGTTGATCAGGTCGCCCCCAGCCAGTGGCGGTGCTGGCGTTGAGCGATGTCCAGCCCGACCGGTGTCAGCCGTAGCCGGGTGCCGGGCAGGCACTGTGCCAAGCGTGCCACCGAGAGGGGCGTCAGTGCGCCGAGGCGCGGGTAGCCGCCGATGGTCTGCCGGTCGTTGAGCAGCACGATGGGCTGGCCATCGGCCGGCACCTGGAGGGCGCCCAGCGGGACGCCTTCCGAGACCATCGACCGCCGCGTGCAGCGTAGCTCTGGCCCGAGCAGGCGGACGCCCATCCGATCCGCTCGGGCGTCCACTTCCCAGTCGCTGTTGAAGGCGTCGAACAGGCTCTGCCCGGTGAAGTCGCCAATCTGCGCGCCCAACACCACGGACAGCGGCGTTTGCGAGCCGAGGTCGGGAATCTGTGCGGCGGACAACTCGCGGGGCGAGGATGAAATGCCGGGCCAGTTCAGGCGATCGCCTTGGGCCAATGGCCGGCCGTCCCCGTGCAGGCCCCCCAGCCCCTCGCGCAGGACGCTGGAACAACTGCCCAGCATAGTCGGCGCCTCGAAGCCGCCGGGGGCGGCCAGGTAAGCGCGCACACCCTGACGCGGTTGGGCGAAGCGCAGGCGCTGCCCCTTGTGCAGGCGAAAGCTGCGCCATGGGCGCAGCGGCTCGTCGTCGAGAGTGGCGCCCAGGTCCGCACCGCACAGGGCGAGGCAGACATCGCTTTCCGCCACCAACGTGAGTCCGCCGAAGGTAATCTCGATGACCGCCGCCTGGCGGGGATTGCCGAGCAACGCGTTGGCCAGTCCGTGGGAGACCCAATCCGCCGCGCCGCCCTGGGTCACGCCCAGATGACGCACGCCATGACGGCCACCGTCCTGGAGCGTGGCGAGCGTGCCGCCGTGTTCGATCAGCAGGCTCATCGCGTCACCTCGAAAGGCGTGTCATCGCCGCCGAGGCGGATGAATTCCGCGCGGTCCACCGGCATGAAGCGTACGCGGTCGCCGGGTTGGAGCAGGCTGCCGTCGGCGGGGTCGAACAGGCGCAGCGGAGAGCGGCCGATCAGGTTCCAGCCGCCGGGGGACGCTTGTGGATAAATCGCTGTCTGGCGATCGGCGATGCCCAGGCTGCCGGCCGGCACGCGTTTGCGCGGAGTGCTCAGGCGCGGCGTGGCGAGGATGGGTTCGACCAGCCCCATGAAGGCGAAGCCGGGGGCGAATCCGAGGGCGAACACCTGGTAGCTATGCCGGCAGTGGGTTTCGATCACCCCTGCGACGCTAAGACCGCTGCGTTCGGCGAGCGTCTCCAGTTCCGGGCCGACGCGGCGGTCGTACCACACCGGCACGTCATGGCAGCGGCCTGCGTCGCCCGCTTCCGGCGTCAACCCTTCCAGGGCTTCGTCGATCAGCGTACGGGCACGGCGGTCGTCCAGTTGCAGGAGGTCGTATTGCACCAGCAGCGTGGTGTAGGACGGCACCAGATCCGTCAGTGCCGCGCCGAAGGCCTGGCGCAGACGCTTCGCCGCTGCCAGCATCCAGGGCATGTGCGCCTCGTCGATGCTGTCGAACAGCCGCAGTATCAGGCTATCGATGCCCACCACTTCGATGCGCGGCGTCATGCCGGCAGGCCCTGCAGCGCTTCGCGAATGCGCTGGACCGCGGCGACCGAGCCAGCGTTGTCGCCGTGTACGCACAGGGTGTCGGCTCGCAACGGCAGCGTGCTGCCGTCGCTGGCGACCAGCGGTTCGCCACGGGCCAGGGCGAGGGCCTGGGCGGCGATGGTCTCGGC
>CBFGOS010000308.1:0-3198 GCA_965650425.1 uncultured Lysobacter sp.
GGCGGGGTCCCGACAGGACCAGCCGATTGCCGCCTTGTCGCTTGGCAGCGTACATCGCTTTGTCCGCTCTTTGCAGCAGTCCGTCGTGATTCGCCAGGCCATCGGCATGCAGGGCAACGCCAATGCTGGCACTGATCGCGAGCGCATGGCCGCCCAAATGGAAGGGCCTGGCCAGCGATTCGCGAAGTGCCTCGGCCACCTCCATGGCGTCCTGGGTGCGCGCGGTCCCGTGCAGCATCACCACGAACTCATCGCCGCCCAGCCGGGCAACGGTATCGGTGTGGCGTATGCAGCGGCGGATGCGTTCGCTGGCTTCGCGGAGCAACTGGTCGCCGACGCCGTGTCCGTGACGGTCGTTGACGGCCTTGAAGCCGTCCAGATCCAGGTACAGCAGGGCGAGCGGGTGGCGATCGAATTGCGTGGCCGACAGCGCCTGGTGCAGCTGTTCGTGGAAATGGCTCCGGTTGGGGAGACCCGTCAGCGGGTCGTGACTGGCAAGGAAGGCCAGCCAGGTGCGACTCCGCGTTCGTTCGATCGCCGCGGCCACCTGCGTGGAAACAAACTGCAACAGCTGGAGGTCCTGGTGCGTGTACCGAGTCGTTGGGTGGTAACTCTGCACGACCAGCGCACCGATCACGCCTCCGGGCGTGGCCAACGGGACGCCCAGCCAGCTGGTCGCGCGATGGCCCAGCGGCGGGTGCAGGTGGGCAGGCAGGCCGATCCGTGTCTCTGGGGTGAGCAGCAGCGGCTCCCCACTGCGGATGACATGGTTGGACAGCGTCGGTGCATCCAGTGGCAAGGTGCCCGGTGAGGCGTCGAATTCGTCTTCGAAGTAGGGGAATTCGACAGTGTCCTGATCGGACTGCCGCAACGCGATGAAGCAGTTTCGTGCCGGAAGCAGGCGGTCGACCGTGCGGTGGATACGACCGTAGAGGGACTGCAGGTCCGACTCGGCGTGGGCAGCCTCGGAAATGTCCAGGAGCGCGGACTGGATAGCGTCCGCGCGCTTGACGTCCGTGACGTCGCGCCCCAGCGCTACCCGTACGCCGTCGCGCGCGGACCAGTGGGCCGACCATTGGATGTGCACGACCCGTCCGTCCTTGTGCAGGTAGCGGTTCTGGAAATTGAGCTGGGTCTCCCCCGCCATGATGTCGCAGGCGGCTCTCAGCGTGCGCTCACGGTCGTCCGGGTGGACCATGTCGATCATTGGGCGGCCGATCACCTCGTCGGCTCGGAATCCGAAGATGCGCTCGTAGGCCGCGTTGACGTAGACATACCGGCCGTCGGCGTCGACCACGCAAACCGCGTCGAGCAACAGGTTCATCAGCTCGTCCAGCGGGGGCAGCCTGGGTTCCATCGGGTGGTCGCTTCAAGCGTCGCGCTTGGGAGCTACTGTAAACCCTGTGACAACGGCCGGGAGGATCAGGTTCCGGCCAGGCTGCTACGCTTGGTCACCACTCCAAGGGGAAGCACATGGCGCGACTGGGCGGAATCTGGCTGGGCTTGGCCGCACTGTTGGTGGCACCGTTGACGTTGGCCGCCGCGAGCCAGGCGGGCATCCCTCGCCTGGGGGCACCGCAGGGCACGACCGGCTATGACCCCGAACTGGCCCGGCGACTCGGCGCCGACGAGCGCGGCATGCGCGCGTACGTGCTGGTCATCCTCAAGACCGGGCCGACGCCGGTGACCGACGCCGAGCGACGGAAAGCGATGTTTGCGGGGCACTTCGCCAACATGGACCGGCTGGTGAAGGAGGGGCGGCTGGTGATGGCCGGCCCCTTCTCCAGCGATCCGGCGGGCTGGCGTGGCCTGTTCCTGCTGGCCGTCGATGACCTGGATGAAGCGCGGCGCCTGACCGAAACCGACCCGGTCATCGTCAACGGCGAGATGGTGGCCGAGTACCACCGCTGGTATGGATCGGCCGGGGCGATGATGTTGCCGGAGCTTCACGAACGCGTGGCGCCCAAGTCGCCGTAGCGGGCGGGCCCGCCATGACCGATGGGAGGGGCGACATCGGCCGACGACGGGCATGGTGGCGGCTTTCCACTGGAGGCTGGCCGTGCTGCGAAGCCTGTTGATCGCCCTGCTGCTGTGCATGCCCGCGACCGCACCGGCCGCCACTCCCGCGCGGGCGCATACCGCCGGGGCCACGGTGCGGGTGTTCACGCCGCCACTGCGATGGGCGACGCTGGCCTATCCGCGGCAATTGCGGGTCTATCTGCCGCCGGACTATGCGTCCGGGCAGCGCCGATATCCGGTGCTGTACATGTTTGACGCACAAAACCTGTTCGATGACGCCACCAGTTATGCCGGCGAGTGGGGGGTGGACGAAAGCCTGGACCGCCTGTCGAGCGAGCAGGGCTTTTCCGCCATCGTCGTGGGCATCGACCATGGCAACGACGCGCGCTTCAACGAGCTGATCCCCTATTGGAACGTACGCTTCCTGCCCAACCTGGGGAGCGCGTTCGTCGAAGACCTGGTGCACACGGTCAAGCCGTTCATCGACGCCAACTACCGCACCCGGCCGGGACGACTGGATACCGCCATCCTGGGCAGTTCGCTCGGTGGCCTGTCCGCCGACTACGCGATCCACCGCTATCCGGGTGTTTTTGGCCGGGCAGGGGTGTTCTCGCCGGCCTATTGGGTGTCGGAAGAGCCGTTCAGAGTGGCCGCTGCGACGCCCCTGCCGCCGGATGCGCGCGTCTATCTATTCATGGGTGGCCGGGAAGGCGCCCAGGCAGTGCCGCTGGTGCAGCGCATGGAGCAGGTCCTGCGTGCCCAGGGAAGGATGGCGGGCAACGTGACCTTGCGCGTGGTGCCTGAGGCCGAGCACAACGAGGCGGCCTGGCGCGAGGCCTTCCCGGGGGCGGTCCGCTGGCTGTTCGACCTGCCGGCGCCGGCCCGTCCTTTGGGTGCCGCCCGCTGAAACGCCACGTGCGGCAAAGCGGATGCCCGGGTACCCCAACCACCGGCACTGTACCGGCGCCCCCGGAACCGGCTAGAACGACAAACGGCCCCGCGAGGGGCCAGGCGCCAGCCTGGCGGTCAGCAGGCGGCGCGTCCCGTCCACCCGGAGGTATCCCTTGAAGAAGACCCTGCTCTGCGCCGCGACCACCCTGGCGCTGGCCCTGTCGGCCCCGCTGGCCGCCCACGAGACCGACGGCTGCATGGACGCCGCCTGCGAACAGGAACTGCTGT
>CBFGOS010000309.1:0-3197 GCA_965650425.1 uncultured Lysobacter sp.
CGTTGCAGCAACTCGTCCACCGGCACGCCCTCCAGCGCGTCCAGTTCCGCCAGCAGCACGGCCTTCAGCCGCTTTGCCATCTGCGTGGGAGTGCGGTGCGCGCCGCCGATCGGCTCGCGCACGATCTTGTCGATGAGTCCGAGGTCCTTCAGGCGCTTGGCGGTCATGCCCAGCTGCTCGGCGGCGTCCTTGGCCTTCTCCGCGGTCTTCCACAGGATCGAGGCGCAGCCTTCGGGGGTGATGACCGAGTAGGTGCTGTATTCCAGCATCACCGTGCGGTCGCCCACGCCAATCGCCAGCGCGCCGCCGGAGCCGCCTTCGCCGATCACGGTGCACACCACGGGGATCTTGAGTTCGGCCATCTCCAGCAGGTTGCGGGCGATGGCTTCGGACTGGCCGCGCTCCTCGGCATCGATGCCCGGCCACGCGCCAGCGGTGTCGATGAAGGTCAGCAGGGGCAGCTGGAAGCGCTCGGCCAGCTTCATCAGGCGCAGTGCCTTGCGGTAGCCCTCGGGCTTGGGCATGCCGAAGTTGCGCTTGATCTTGGTCTTGGTGTCGCGGCCCTTTTCGTGGCCGATCACGACGACACTGCGCCCGCCGATGCGGGCCAGGCCGCCGACGATGGCGTTGTCGTTGGCGAAGGCGCGGTCGCCAGCCAGCTCCTGGAACTCGTCACAGATCAGGCGCAGGTAATCCATCGTGTAGGGGCGCGCCGGGTGGCGCGACAGTTGCGACACCTGCCAGGGGGACAGGTCGCGGAAGATCTGTGCGGTGCGCTTGCGCAGTTTCTCCTGCAGCGCGTGGACTTCGGCGTCGACGTTGACCGAGACACCATTGTGGGCCGAGTCGCGCAGTTCCTTGATCTTGGCTTCAAGGTCGGCGATGGGCTGCTCGAAATCGAGGTAGTTTGGATTCATGCGTGGGCCATGCTTGTGGCAGGCCGGCTGCCGGGAAAGGCCACAGTCTAGCCGAAGGGGGTCCAACGTACCGAGGCGTGTGGTTAGCCTCCGTGACCGGCGCCGAAGGTGACTGCATGGTCTGGCTGCGCCGGGGGTAGGCCCGGCCGACAGGGGGCGGGTGACGCGACGCTCGCCCGTGCGTGTCGGATCAATTCGCCCAGGGCTTGGCCAGTTGCACCTTGACCGTGCGCACGCCGGGGGTGGCGCGCAAGGTGCCGGCCAGGTCCGCATCCACTCGCACCGAGTGCGTGCCGTTGATGTCCACCATGCCGGCCGCGCCCGGTACCAGCAGATCAAGCCGCAACGGAGTCTGCCCGGGGCGTTGCTTGTCCAGCAGCGCATTCACGCGCTGCCATGTGCCCGGCACGCGCAGGTCCAGGCGCAGGGCCACGCGCTGCGCATGGCGCGCGCAGACCTGGGCGTAGTCCCAGCAGCGGTTGGCCTTGAGCGCGAACCCGCCGCTGAAGCTGTCCTCGCGCAGGCCGCCCTGTATCACCAGCAGGCGATCACGCACCAGCATCTGCGCATACTCGGAGTAGGTCTCGCCGAAGAACGCGCATTCGATGCGGCCGCGCCCATCCTCGATCTGCACGAACATCTGGCTGTCGCCCTTCTTGCGCAGGCCCACGATCTGGCCCGCGACCACGGTTTCCACTTCCTGGCGCCAGCTGCCGCGTGCCGGCTCGGGGCGGTTGGCCCAGATGGTTTCGAGTCCGCCGAGGTCATGGCCCACCAGTCCGCGCACTTCCTCGCGATACGGGTCGAAGGGGTGGCCGCTGAGGTATTGGCCCAACGTGGCGTGCTCGCCGGCCAGCAGCTGGCCCAGCGGCATTTCGTCGGTTTCGGGCAGATCCAGGTGCAGGGCCGGCGCCGCGGTTTCCATGCCGCCGAACAGCGACACCTGGCCCGCGGCCTTTTCCTTGGCCATCTGGTCGGTGGCCTTCAGCACTTCGGGCAACTGCAGCATCAGGCTGGCGCGGTTCTTCGCCAGGCCATCCAGCGCGCCGGCGTTGACCAGCGCTTCCAGTGCGCGGCGGTTGAGCTTGGTGCTGTCGACGCGCTTGCAGAAGTCGAGCAAGTCGTTGAAGGGGCCGCCTGCGCGGCGCGCCTCGACGATGGCCTCGCACACGCCGCGGCCCACGCCCTTGACGCCGCCGATACCGTAGCGGATCACCCGCGGCTCCACCGCCTCGAACATGTACTCGGAGGCATTGACGTGCGGCGGCAGGACTTCCAGCCCCATCACCCGCGCCTCGTCGAGGAAGTTCACCACCTTGTCGGTGTTGTCCATGTCCGACGAACACGTCGCGGCCATGAACTCGGCGGGGTAGTAGTTCTTCAGCCACGCGGTCTGGTAGGCCACCAGCGCGTAGGCGGCCGAGTGCGACTTGTTGAAGCCGTACTCGGCGAACTTCTCCATCAAATCGAAGATGGGGGTGGCCTGGCTGGCCGGGATGCCCCGTTCGGCGCAGCCACTCTCGAACTTGGCGCGCTCCTTGGCCATCTCCTCGGGCTTCTTCTTGCCCATCGCGCGACGCAGCATGTCGGCGCCGCCCAGCGTGTAGCCGGCCAGCACCTGGGCGATCTGCATCACCTGTTCCTGGTACACGATGACGCCGTAGGTCGGCCCCAGCACCGGCTCCAGCGACGGGTGCGGATAGCTGACCTCGGTGTGGCCGTGCTTGCGGTCGCACCATTCCTTGTCCATCCCCGAGCCCAGCGGGCCGGGGCGGAACAGCGCCGCCAGCGCGATGATGTCCTCGAACACGTCGGGCATCGCGCGCTTGAGCAGCTCGCGCATGCCGCGCGATTCGAACTGGAACACCGCCACCGTGTCGCCACGCGCGAACAGCTTGTACGTGTCCGCGTCGTCCAGCGGCAGCGCGGTGATGTCCAGCGGCGCCTCGCCGGCCGCCTGGCGGCGCTTGTTGATCGCCTTCACTGCCCAGTCGATGATCGTGAGCGTGCGCAGGCCAAGGAAGTCGAACTTGACCAGGCCGACCGACTCCACGTCGTCCTTGTCGAACTGCGTGACCGGGCTCTTGCCACGGCCCTCGCCGTCGTGTTCGGCGAACAGCGGGCAGAAGTCGCTCAGCGGCGACGGCGCGATCACGACGCCACCCGCGTGTTTGCCGGCGTTGCGGGTCAGGTCTTCCAGGCTGCGCGCCAGGTCGAGTAGATCGCGGACGTCGTCCTCGGTCCGGTAGCGCGCGATCAGGTCGGACGAGGCCAACTCCG
>CBFGOS010000310.1:0-3195 GCA_965650425.1 uncultured Lysobacter sp.
GGCCTCGGCGGCGAGCGCCTCGTTGCCCAGCCCGGTGTACGCCGCCGCCAGCGTCGCCACTGCGTCGTTCTCGTAGGCGCTCTGCGGGTAGGTTTCAAGCAGCTGCTTGGCACGGGTGGCCGAAGCCACGTAGGCCGTGCGACGCAGGTAGTACAGCGCCACGTCGAGCTCGTGCCGCGCGAACAGGTCACGCAGCTCGCCCATGCGCTTGCGCGCATCTTCGGCGTAGCGGCTGTTGGGGTAGCGCTCGGCGACGATGGAGAAGTCGTTGTACGCCTGGTGCGGCGTGGCCAGGTCGCGGCGGCTGGCATCCAGGCGCCATACGCGCTGCAGGAACACGGTGTCGCGGCTGGCGTTGGCCAGGCCACGCAGGTAGTACAGGTACGCGATGTTGCGGTGCGTGGGGTAGGTGCGGATGAAGCGGTCGATGGTGCTGATGGCATCGTCGTGCTTGCCCGACTTGAACTGGGCGTAAGCCGTTTCGATCAATGCCTGCTCGGTGTACTCGCCGTACGGGTACTGGGCGACCAGACGCTTGTAGGTCTGCTCGGCCGAGGCCCAGTTGCCGTTCTTCATCGAGGTGTGGCCCTTGTCGTAGAGCTGCTCGACGGGCTGACCCTCGTTGGCGTTCTCGTCCTTGAAGATCTTGCCCATGCGGGCGCAGCCGGAACCGGCGACGGTAATGGCCAGCAGCAGGGCGGTGGTACGCAACAGGGCAGAGCGTGGGGTCATGGTCGGCTTCGACGGGCGCTTGAGGCGTGAAGGGCCGATAATAGCAGTCCCCGCCCACCAGCCCCTTAACCGGGTGCGAGAGCCAGACCAGATGACCCAGGCCCCCCAGACCCTGACCGCCACCGTCCCGGACGAGGCCGCCGGCCGCCGCTTCGATGCGGTGCTGGCCGACCTGTTCCCCGAGTACTCCCGTTCGCGGCTCTCGGCGTGGATCAAGTCCGGCGACGCACGCCTGGACGGCGAGACCGCCCGCCCGCGCGACCCAGTGCGCGGCGGCGAGACCGTCAGCGTGACCGCCGTGCTGGAGGTGCAGACGCACTCCGAGCCGGAAGACATCGCCCTGGACGTGCTGTACGAGGACGAGCACGTCATCGTCATCAACAAGCCCGCTGGGCTGGTGGTGCACCCGGGCGCCGGCAATCCGGCCGGCACGCTGGTCAACGCGCTGCTCCACCGCGACCCGTCGCTGGCCAACCTGCCACGGGCCGGCATCGTCCACCGCCTCGACAAGGACACCTCGGGCGTGATGGTGGTGGCGCGAACGCTGCCCGCGCACACGGCGCTGATCGAGCAGCTGTCGGGTCGCCAGGTGCACCGGCAGTACCTGGCCGTGGTGGTGGGAGCGCTGGTCTCGGGCGGCACCGCCAATGCGCCGATCGACCGGCACCCGCGCGACCGCATCCGCATGGCGGTGCGCGAGGACGGCAAGGACGCGGTGACCCACTTCCGCCTGCGCGAGCGCTTCCGCGCGCACACCCTGCTGGAGTGCCGCCTGGAGACGGGGCGCACCCACCAGATCCGCGTGCACATGGCGCACCTGAAGCACCCCATTGTGGGCGATCCGCTGTACGGCGGATCGCTGAAGTTACCCAAGGGCGCCACGCCCGAGCTGGTGGAGGCGCTGCGTGGCTTCCGTCGCCAGGCGCTGCACGCGGAGACCCTGGAGTTCGAGCACCCGGTGACCGGCGAGCCGATCCGCTGCAGCGCGCCGATGCCGGCCGACATGCAGGCGCTGGTGAAGGTGCTGCACGACGACGCCAAGGCGGCGGCGGCCGCCGGACGCTGAGGACTGCGCCATGACCGATCCCCTCGACATGCCGGGTTTGCCGTGGATCCGCGCCGGTTGGGCCGCGCCGCGCGGCCTGCACGGGCTGACCACGTTGCGTCATGGCTTGGGCGTGTCGAAGGCGCCCTTTGACAGTTTCAACATGGGCAATTGCGTCGCGGCCGAAGGTGACGATCCCACGGACGTGGCCCGTAATCGGGCCTTGCTGGTCGAGCACGCGCGCCTGCCTTCGCAACCGCGTTGGCTCCGGCAGGTGCATGGGGCCGGCGTGGTGCGGTTTGGCGGGGAAACGGACATCTTTGCGGGCCACGCTTCGCACGAGGCCGGGCCAGCCGTGCACGCTGGCGCCCAGTCCGTCGCGTCGGCGCTGCCGGAAGCGGACGCCTCGGTCACGTCGGAGCCGGGCGTGGTACTGGCCATCCTGACCGCCGACTGCCTGCCGGTGCTGTTCTGTGCCGAGGATGGCAGTGAAGTTGCCGCGGCGCACGCGGGCTGGCGCGGCCTCGCCGACGGGGTGTTGGAGGCGACGGTGGCGGCCATGCGTACGCCCGTTGAGCGGGTACGCGCCTGGCTGGGGCCCGCCGCCGGCCCCAAGCGTTACGAAATTGGCATCGAGGTGTACGACGCCTTCGTGTCCCGCGACTGGGGCGCGGGCAGTGCCTTCACCAGCACGCGCGAACACCATTGGCACGTGGACCTGTACGCACTGGCGCGCCGTCGCCTGGCTGCGGCGGGCATCGCCCCGGACCGGGTGAGCGGGGGTGACCTGTGCACGATCTCCGCGCCGGACCGCTTCTTCTCGCATCGCCGCGACCAACGCACCGGGCGAATGGTCACGCTGGCCTGGATCGAGCCCGGACGCTGAACCCCTTCGGCCGGGCAGTGCGCCACGTCGCCACCCGGTGCGCGGACCGCCGAGGCGACCGACTTTGGTGTGGCTGCCCCCGTGAAGGCCGGCACGGTATGGTTACCCGCTGCCTGAAGGCCTCCGGGGCGTCATCGTGTCCACAACCTCTTCCCTGCCGCGCCGCTGGTTTGTGGCCGGTGACCTCAACGGTTTCTTTGGCCTGGTGGTCGACAACCTGTCGATCCTGGGGTTCATCGCCATGGCCCTGGTCGGCATCTTCGGCATGCCGGCGGACGTGGTGTACGGGCGCATGTTCCCGGGCACCGCACTGGGCGTACTGGTCGGCAACCTGATCTACACGGTGATGGCGCGGCGGCTGGCCGCACGCACCGGGCGCGACGACGTCACCGCGATGCCGCTGGGGCTCGATGCACCCACCAGCATCGGCATGGCGCTGCTGGTGCTCGGGCCGGCGTTTGCCGGCTTCAGGCAGTCGGGCATGGACGAGGCCACGGCGGCACACGCCACCTGGCAGCTGGGCATGGCCTCG
>CBFGOS010000311.1:0-3190 GCA_965650425.1 uncultured Lysobacter sp.
GGCCGCCTCACCGACCTGATGGCCGACGGCCGGATGATGGAGCACCTGGGCATCGAGCCGCTGGACGCCGAGCACGACCGCGCCATGATCTGCGGCAGCCCGCAGATGCTGGCCGACTTCCGCGCCCTGCTGGACAGCCGCGGCTTTACTGCGGCGCCGCGCATCGGCACGCCGGGCCAGTACGTGTTCGAGCGTGCGTTCGTCGAGAAGTGAGTTGACCCTCGCCAGAGGGCAACTTGGCGCGTTCGATCAGGCCAGCGCCGCCTCGATGTCGGCCGCGATGGATTCGGGCTTGTCGTTCGGCGCGTAGCGCTTGAGCACGCGGCCATCCCGCCCCACGAGGAACTTGGTGAAGTTCCATTTGATGGCGTCGATGCCGAGGAAGCCGCCCTTCTCGTCCTTGAGCCATTTCCACAATGGATGAGCCGCATCGCCGTTGACGTCGATCTTGGCGTACATCGGAAACGTGACGTCATAGGTCAGCGAGCAGAAATCCTTGATCTCGGCCTCGTTGCCCGGCTCCTGGTGGCCAAACTGGTCGCATGGAAACCCCAGCACGACCAGTCCGCGCGGACCATAGTCGCGCCACAGTTTCTCAAGCCCCGTGTATTGCGGGGTGAAGCCGCACTTGGAGGCTACGTTGACCACCAGCAGCACCTTGCCCCGATACTCGTCCAGCGCGCGCGGCTGGCCGTCGATGTCGGTCGCGGAGAAGTCGTAGGCGGTCGTCATGGCACTGCCTCCAATGGGGCGTTCCAGCATACGCCGTTGGCGGCGGCTTGAAACAAGGACGCCAGCGCGGAAGGCCGCGCTGGCGTCGGGTGCCGCACGTGCGTGAAGGCTTAGAAGTTGGCCTTGAACTCCACACCGAACAGGCGCGGCTCGTTGATCATGCCCGTCAGGTTGTTGAAGTCGATCGCGCCGACCACCTGCACCTCGTCGGTGATGTTGCGACCATACAGGGCCAGGTCGTACTTGCCGTAACCCCAGGTGTAGCCCAGGCGCAGGCCGCCCTGGACCAGCGACTTGCCGGTGAACTCCTTCGATTCGTACAGGAAGAAGTTGACCTCGCTGCGATAGACCCAGTCGGTGTAGGCGTAGAACTCGCCGCCGTTGTCGGTCGGCATGCCCCAGCGCAGGGTCAGGTTGTGGGTCCATTCCGGGGCCTGCGGCAGCGGGTTGCCGTCGATCAGGGCCTTGCCGTTGCCATCGAGCGGATCGGTCACGGTGCACTGCGCGCACACCGACACGGCCAGGTTGTCGTCCTGGATCTCGGTGTCGTTGTAGCTGCTGCCCAGGGTCAGCAGCATCGAATCGGTCAGGTACGTCTGGAAGTCCACCTCGAACCCGCGTCCGGTCGACTTGTCGGCGTTGAGCAGGATGTTGGCATTGGACGAGCCACCGACCGCGGTGAGCTGCTGGTCCTTGACCTCGTAATAGAAGACACCGGCATTGATCCGGGCGCGGTTGTTCCACAGGTCAGCCTTCACGCCCGCCTCGAACGCGGTGGACGTTTCCGGTGCTGCGACCGACTTGGCGTTGAACGCGCCGGCGGCCTGGATACTGCTGCCGCGATAGCCCGTGGCGACGCGGCCGTAAAGGTTCACGTCGTCGTTGACCTCATACGTGGCCGAAAGATCCCAACTGAACTTCTTGTCTTCGGGGTGCGCCGACAGGTCACCATCGGGTTCCTGCGCAGCCAGCTGTGCCAGCGTGCACTTGCCCAGCAGCACGCACGGGACGAAACCGGTGTTCCAGTATTCTTCGACCGTCAGGTCCTTTTTGTCCCAGGTGTAACGGGCGCCAGCGCGCAGCTCGAGCTTGTCGGTCGCCTCCCACGTTACGGCGCCGAACAGCGCCCACGCGTCGTTGGTCTGGTTCACGCGCTCGTAGCCGTCCTGCGCATTGCCTGCCAGCGAGTCGTAGCTGAAGCTTTCGACGTCGTAGTCTTCGTTGAAGTAGAACAGGCCGCCCTGCCAGTTCCATGCGCCCGCGTAGTTCGACTCGATGCGGAACTCCTGGGTGAACTGCGAGTGGCTCGGGATGCCGTCGGCGGTTTCCGAGGCGAACGGGATGAGGCCCGGGCCCGACACCGGCAGGAACACGGCGCCGAAGCCGCCGTCGATGTCGCCACGGCTGAAGGTTTCCACGTTCTCGTAGCCGGTGATCGAATACAGGCGGTAGCCATTGCCCAGCTCCCAGCTCAGGCGCGCATTGGCGCCGAAGCTGTCGAGTTCGGAATGGTTCACGCCATCCAGCGAGACCTTGTCCTCGTCGAACCCGTCGACCAGGTCGTTGGTGCCCGGCTCGATGATGTTGGCGCGGAACAGGCGTGCGGTGCCGTTGAGGTGGCGCGCATGCACGTTGAGCAGGGCCTCGAAGCCCTCACCCTCGTACAGGGCCTGCAGCCGCGCGGCGGACTCGTCGTAACCTTCGAAGCCGTCGTTGGGGCCGTCGATGGTGTTGTCCACCCAGTCGTCGCGGCGCTGGAAAAGCACCGAGGCGCGCGCCGACCACTGGTCGGTCAGACCGCCACCGGCGGCGCCTTCGACGTTCCACATGTTGTCGCTGCCCACGCCGACCTTGCCGTAGCCGCTGAACTCCTGCGACGGACGCACCGACTCGAACTTCACCACGCCCGCCGGGCTGTTGCGGCCGAACAACGAACCCTGCGGACCGCGGAGCACTTCCACGCGATCCAGGTCGAACACGGGGAAGCCCTTCAGGATCGGGTTTTCCTGGACGACGTCGTCATAGACCAGCGACACCGGCTGCGAGGTGTTGAGGCGGAAGTCGGTGTTGCCGTAGCCGCGGATGTAGAAACGCGGGAACGCGCGGCCAAACGAGGACTCGATGTTGAGGCTGGGCACGCGACCCGACATGAAGCGGACGTCGTTGCCACCCGAACCCAGCACGTCCAGCGTCTCGGCGCTGACCATGGTGACCGAGACAGGCACGTCCTGGAGGTTCTCGACCTTCCGCGTGGCGGTCACCTGCACGGCATCGAGGGTCTTGGCATCGGCTTCGGCCTGCGGCGCGGCGGGTGCGTCCTGCTGGGCGGCGGACTGGGCCAAAGCCTGCATGGGCAGCAGGAGGGCGACAGCGGCCGCGAGGGCGCTGCGACGAAGGGTGCGGTTGCTCGGATGGCGTGCGGACATGGGCGATCTCGCTGTGGGAGTTGGCCGCGGGC
>CBFGOS010000312.1:0-3189 GCA_965650425.1 uncultured Lysobacter sp.
CAGCGCCCTCTCAAGTCGCTCCCCGTTACACACTTTGTTGAGAGGGCGCTGCCCTCCCGGCTTGCCATGCGCCATGGTTGAAGAACGCATCAAACTCGAGCCTTCGTGGAAGGCGCGCGTGGGCGACTGGCTGCAGCGCGACGACATGCAGGCGCTGTCGGCGTTCCTGCGCGAGCGCAAGGCGCGGGGCGTGGAGGTGTATCCGCCGGGGCCGCAGATCTTTGCCGCGTTCGACGCCACGCCTTTTGAGCAAGTGAAAGTCGTGGTCCTCGGGCAGGACCCGTACCACGGGCCGGGACAGGCGCACGGGTTGTGTTTCTCGGTGCAGCCGGGCGTGGACGTGCCGCCCTCGCTGCTCAACATCTACAAGGAAATCGAACGCGATGTGGGCGCACGCCGACCCGATCACGGTTGCCTGCTGCCGTGGGCGAGGCAAGGCGTGTTGCTGCTCAATGCGGTGTTGACGGTGGAGGCCGGCAAGGCCGGCAGCCACCAGGGCAAGGGCTGGGAGGGTTTCACCGACCACGTGGTGGAAACGTTGAACCGCGAGCGCGAGGGGCTGGTGTTCCTGCTGTGGGGCAGCTACGCGCAGGCCAAGGGCAAGGTCATCGACGCGCGGCGTCACCGGGTGCTGAAGGCGCCGCATCCGTCGCCCTTGTCGGCGCATCGTGGCTTCATGGGCTGCGGGCATTTCTCCGCCGCCAATGAGTACCTGAAGCGTCACGGCCAAGCGCCGATTGACTGGTCCTTGCCGCAGCGCTCCACGTTGGGGTGAACGCCGACAAGTGACGGCGGCCGTGGCGCATGCCTGCGGTGCGCCAGGCACGGTGGCTGCAACGGTTGCAGTGGTGACCATTGCAGCGGAAACGGCTGAAATATCGCGCTCTTCGGGGTGGACAATGGAGGCCCCGCATCGCAAGGCAGTCACATGTCAGTCGCCGGCACCTTCGGCATCCTCGGTTACGGCCGCTTTGGCCAGGCGCTGGCCGGCCTGTTGCAGGCGCAGGGGTACCGCTGGCATGCGTATGACCCGGTGGCTGCCGTGCCCGAGGCACACGCGGTGGCAACGCCGGACGCCTTGGCTGCGTGCACGGAAGTCCTGATCATCGCGGTGCCGGTGTCGCGGTTCGAAGCGGCGCTGGTTGCGTTGCGGCCGCACCTGCGCCCGGACCACACCGTGATCGACGTGGCCAGCGTGAAGCAGGGGCCGTGCGAGGTGATGGAGGCGGTGCTGGGCGACGCGATCGCACATGTCGGCGCGCATCCGCTGTTTGGTCCGCTGAGCATTGCCCGGGCGGAGCCATTGCGCACCGTGCTATGTCCCAGTCCGCACCATCCGCGTGCCGCGGATCGTGCTGAAGCACTGTTCACTGCCTTGGGCAGCGAGGTGACGCGGCAGACGCCGGAAGCGCACGACCGCTTCATGGCGCTGACCCATGCGATGGCCTTCTTCATCGCCAAGGGGTTGCTTGACCTGGGCGTGGGCGATGACCTGCGTTGGGCGCCGCCGAGCTTCGCCGCGCTGGCCGCCTCGATTGCCGCGGTGCGCGCCGATGCCGGCCACTTGTTCCGGGCGATCCAGAACGACAACCCTTATGCCGCGCACACGCGACGCCAGTTCATCGACGCATTGCGCCAGATCGATGAGCGGATCGGCGACAGCGCCAGGGGCGAGGCGGCGGCGGCCGCGGTGGCGTTGGCGATTCCCGACCTGGGAACGCATTCGCCGGCCTTGCGCGAGGTGCGCGAGCACATTGATGAACTGGACCGCGAACTGGTGGACCTGCTCCGTCGTCGCCGCGAGCTGAGCGCGCGGGCGGCAGCGGCCAAGCGCGAGTTGGGGGCGCCGGTGCTGGACCCGACGCGCGAAGCCGACCTGATGCAGGAACGTGCGCAGTGGGCCGAAGCCGCCGGCCTGGAACCCGAAGACGTGCAGGCGCTGTTCCGCGGCATTCTCGGGATGAGCCGGCGCGTGCAGGGCGCGAAATCGGCGTAGCGCGGCGTCGTGCACAAGGGTCGTGGCGACGGCCGTGCCGTGTCTGATCCTGGATCGAGCGACGGCACGGTCGGGCAGGATCGCCGGGCATCCGCGGCGGCAGCCGGCGCGGCTGCAATCGTATGCACCTGCCCACGCCAGTGGCGACGGGTACGCTTGCCTCCTGGTCCCGCGCGAGTCGCGGGGTGATGGCATTGCGCCGGTGGGCAGGGGAGTGGCATGGCGGGGCATTCACATGAACTGGCGTTGATCGCCGACATCGGCGGCACCAACGCCCGCTTCGCGCTCACCGACCTGTCCGCGCCGCAGCCGGAACTGCTGCATTCGCGCGCGTTGTGCAACGCCGAGTTCGCCAGCCTGCAGCACGCGGCCGAGCATTATCTCGACGGCATCGGCGTTCGTCCTCGCCGCGCCGCGATTGCCGTCGCGTCGCCGGTTTCGGCCGACGAGATCAAGTTGACCAATCGAGCGTGGTCATTCAGCCGCAGCGAGCTGCAGCGCACGTTGGGCCTGGACGAGCTGCGCGTGCTCAATGATTTCGGCGCAGTGGCCTGGGCGGTGCCGGCGCTGGCGCCGCAGGACTGTGTCGCGCTGTACGGACCGCCGATGGCGCCGTTGCACGGGCCGGTGAGCGTGCTGGGCCCGGGCACCGGCTTTGGCGTGGCCCTGCTGGTCGGCGATGCGCAGCGCGGCTGGCAGCCGGTGGAAACCGAGGGTGGCCACGTGACGCTCGCCGCGATTGGCGAGGAGGAGCACGCCATCGTGCGCTGGATGGACGCGCAGCACGGTCGTACGTCGCACGAACGGGTGTTGTCGGGCGCTGGGCTGGCGCAACTGGACGCCGCGCTGCGTGGCGTGGCGCCCACGCCTGGGGCCACTCCGCCAGGCGTGCGCGATCCTGCGGACATCGTGGCGGCCGCCCTGGAAGGGCACGACGTAGCGGCGCGCCGTGCGCTGGCGCGGTTCTGCGCGATCCTGGGGAGCGTGGCAGGCGATGCCGCGCTGATCCACGGTGCTCGCACGCTGGTGATCGCCGGTGGCATCGTCCCGCGCTTCGTGCCATTCCTGCGCAGCAGCGCGTTCCGCGAGCGCTTCCTGGCCAAGGGGCGGTTCGCAGCCTACCTGGAGTCGGTGTCGGTGAACGTGGTGACGCATCCGCACCCGGGTTTGCTGGGGGCGGCGGTGGGGGGGGG
>CBFGOS010000313.1:0-3186 GCA_965650425.1 uncultured Lysobacter sp.
CCCAGGTGCCGGCGTAAAAACCGCTGTCAGCGGCGTACTCCACGCCCGCCTGCACGGCAGGGTCGCCATTGGTCTGCGATACGCCGCGGAAAACGTAGTCGCTGGTCAGCGCGGCCGAGCCGGACACGCCGGCGTGTGCCTGCGCCATCCCCATGGCGGAAAACACGGTCAGGGCGAGTGTGGAAACTCGGTTGGAACGGGACTTCGTGCTGCGAGACTTCATGAACCAGGCTCCTCGAAAGGCCCTCCCTGGTTATGCACTCGGTGTGGCGTGTTGCGTTTTTCCGGCACGAGTCACCCCGCGCCGCGCCCGTGCGCGCCTGCTTGGGCAGGTCGCGCCGGAGTTGCAGCTTTTTATGTGGTGCTGGTGGATGCCGTGCCGGTAGGGCTACGGCGTGCGGCGTCCTGCCGCGCCGCGCCCCGCGTGGAGGCGCGGCGAATCCCGCGTCAGATCGTGTAGTACAGCTGGTATTCCAGCGGGTGCACGGCGGCGCGGAACTGCTGCACTTCCTTCATCTTCAGGCCGATGTAGGCGTCGATGAAGTCGTTGGTGAACACGCCGCCGGCGGTGAGGAACTCGCGGTCCTTGTCCAGCGCATCCAGCGCCTGGTCCAGCGAGTGGCACACGGTCGGGATGTTCTTCTCTTCTTCCGGCGGCAGGTCGTACAGGTCCTTGTCGCTCGGCGCGCCCGGGTCGATCTGGTTACGGATGCCGTCCAGGCCGGCCATCATCAGCGCGGCGAAGGTCAGGTAGCCCGAGTTCACCGGATCCGGGAAGCGGAACTCGATGCGGCGCGCCTTCGGGTTGGCCACGTACGGGATGCGGCACGAGGCCGAGCGGTTGGAGGCCGAGTACGCCAGCATCACCGGCGCCTCGTAGCCCGGCACCAGGCGCTTGTACGAGTTGGTGGCCGAGTTGGCGAACGCATTGATCGCGCGCGCGTGCTTGAACACGCCGCCGATGTACCACAGCGCCATCTGCGACAGGCCGCCGTAGCCGTCACCGTTGAACAGGTTGACGCCGCCCTTGGCCAGCGACTGGTGCACGTGCATGCCGCTGCCGTTGTCGCCGACCAGCGGCTTGGGCATGAAGGTCGCGGTCTTGCCGTTGCGGTAGGCGACGTTCTTGACGATGTACTTCAGCATCTGCAGCTCGTCGGCCTTGCGGGTCAGCGAGCTGAACTTGGTGCCGATCTCGCACTGGCCGGCGTTGGCCACTTCGTGGTGGTGCACCTCGACCTCGATGCCGACGGCTTCGAGCGTCTTGCACATCTCGGCGCGGATGTCGTGCAGCGTGTCCAGCGGGGCCACCGGGAAGTAGCCGCCCTTCACGCCCGGACGGTAGCCGGTGTTGCCGCCTTCGTACTCACGGCCCGAGTTCCACGCCGCCTCTTCCGAATCCACGTGGAAGAAGGTGTGGCCCATGTCGTTGGCGTAGCGCACGCTGTCGAAGATGAAGAACTCCGGCTCCGGGCCGAAGAACGCCTGCTCGGCGATGCCGCTGGACTTGAGGAACGACTCGGCGCGCTTGGCGATGCCGCGCGGGTCACGCTCGTAGGCCTGCATGGTGGTCGGGTCGAGCACGTCGCAGGTCAGCACCAGCGTCGGGTCGGCGGTGAACGGGTCCAGGAACGCGGTGCCGGCGTCGGGCAGCAGCACCATGTCCGACTGGTGGATGCCGCGCCAGCCGCCGATCGAGCTGCCGTCGAACATCTTGCCGTCCTCGAACAGGCTCGGCTCCACCACCGACTTCGGGAAGGTCACGTGGTGCCACACACCGCGCATGTCGGTGAAGCGCAGGTCGATGAATTCGACCTTGTGGTCCTTGATCAGCTTTTCGACGTTTTCGAACGACATGGGGTGGCCTCGGCTGGGGATCGGATGTCAGTGCCGCACGGGGCGGCTCACGTGGAATAGAGCAAGGGGCGTGCCAATGACTTTGCCACTGCAAGTCATTGATTTTGCGTCGCGGGTCAGGGTCATCTCGAACCAGAATGCACCTTGATGGTGCAATATCTGCCACATGCACCAACGTGGGGAATGACCCTGCCGTGCTTCGGGACAGTGTAGGAGAGGCGCATGACCGCCACGCCGCCGTGCGTCGGGCGAATCACCGCGGGCGGCGCGAGGCCGCCACCAAGGGAAATCAGCCGCCCCAGGCGACCACGGCCTGAACCAGCAGGCGGCCACCGAGCAGCAACACCGCGAACAGAACGGCCGCCAGCAGCAGCGGCCGCGGGCCGGCCTGGCGCACCGCCCCCAAATGGGTGCGCAGGCCCAGGGCCGCCATCGCCATCGCCAGCAAGGCGGTGTCCAGTTCGACCAAGGCTGCGACCAGCGCCGGTGGCAGCCACTGCAGCGAGTTCAGCGCCGCGACCGCGATGAACGCCACCGCGAACCACGGCGGCGCGAAGCGCAGGCGCGCCCCGCTGGCTGCATCGCCCGCCTGCAGGCGCAGCGACAGCAGCATCAGGAACGGCGCCAACAACATCACCCGCAGCATCTTCTCGATCACCGCCACGGCGGCGGCCTGCTCGCCCACCGCGCGCCCGGCGACCACCACCTGCGCCACTTCGTGCACGGTACCGCCGACGTACAGGCCGTAATGGTGCGCATCCAGCCCCAGCACCGGGTACAGCCACGGGTAGACGAACATCGCCACGGTCCCGAACACCACGACCGTGGCCACCGCCACCGACACCTTGTGCGCCTGCGCGCGCACCACCGGCTCGGTCGCCAGCACCGCCGCGGCGCCGCAAATGGCGCTGCCGGCGCCGATCAGCATCGAGGTCTCGCGGTCCAGGCGGAACACCCGCGTACCCAGCCACGTGCCCAGCGTGAACACCACCGCGACCACCACCACCGCCATGGCGATGCCCGGCCAGCCGACCGAGGCGATGTCCTGGAACGTGACGCGGAAGCCATACAGCACGATGCCCAGCCGCAGCAGCGTGCTGCGGGCGAAGTCCACGCCGCTGGCGGTGTACGGCGCCACCTTCGGGAACGCCGTGTTGCCGAGTGCGATGCCCAACACGATGGCCAGCGTGAGTGCGCTCAGGCCCGCGCCCTGCAGCGCCGGCACGCGCGCCAGGCCCATCGCCAGCGCCGCCACCGCCGCGGCCAGCAGCAGGCCAGGGACGAAACCCGGGCGGCGCCAGAGCGGTCGCGCGTCGGCACCGTGCGCGG
>CBFGOS010000314.1:0-3176 GCA_965650425.1 uncultured Lysobacter sp.
CCTGCGGCACCGGCTCGGGCAGCGGCTGCGGTGTGGGCGCGGCTTCCTCTTCCACCGGCGTGGGCAACGGCTCAGGTTCCACCACCGGCTCGGGGCGGTTGGCCAACGTGCGCTGCATCGCCCGCGACAGGTCGCCGGCATCCACCAGTTCCGCCGACACCGGCGAGCCGGCCGCCGACACCGGACGCTGCGTCTTCGTCCACCACAGCCCGGCGAACATCGCCACGAACACCAGCGCATGCAGCAGCAACGCCAGGCCAATCGCGCGCGAGGTATCGGCGCGGCTTTCCCTCATCGCGTGCCGTCCTGCTTGGGCTGGCTCATCAGGCCCACCTTCTCCACGCCGGCGCGCTGCAGCAGCACCATGGCGTCCATCACCCGCTGGTAGTTGGCGGTGGCGTCACCGGCCACGTACACGGCGGCATTGGGGTTCTGGTTGACGATGGCGCGCAGCTTGGCCTCCAGCGCCTGCGCGGTGACGGCCTCGTTGCTGCCGGCCTCCACCGCCAGGAACAGGTTGCCGGCCGCGTCCACGCTGACCACGATCGGGTCCTTCTTCTCCTGGATCGACTTCGCGTCGGACTGCGGCAGGTCGATGTCCACGCCCAAGTTGAGCAGCGGCGCGGTGACCATGAAGATGATCAGCAGCACCAGCATCACGTCGATGTAGGGAACGACGTTGATCTCGGCCTTGAGCTTGCGCTTGCGGCGGCGCCCGGAGGAAATGCCGGCCATCGATCAGGCCTCGTCGAGGTGCGACTGGCGCTGCAGGATCGAGGAGAACTCCTCGGAGAACGCGTCATAGCGCACCGCGATGCGCTCGACCTTGGTGGCGAAGCGGTTGTAGGCCCACACCGCCGGGATCGCGGCGAACAGGCCCATCGCGGTGGCGACCAGCGCCTCGGAGATGCCCGGCGCCACGGTCGCGATGGTCGCTTCCTTCAACTGCGCCAGGCCCTGGAACGAAATCATGATGCCCCACACCGTGCCGAACAGGCCGATGTAGGGGCTGATGGAACCGACGTTGGCCAGGAACTCGAGGTTGTGCTCCAGCCCGTCGATCTCGCGCGAGCCGGTGGCACGCATGGCGCGCTGCGCGCCCTCGAGCTGGGTGCGCGGGTCGGCGCCCTTGCGCTGGCGCACGCGGTTGAACTCGCGGAAGCCGGCTTCGAAGATGGCCTCCATGCCGCCGACGTCGCGGTTGCGCTCGGTGGCGCCGGCATACAGTTTGGACAGCTCGGCACCGGACCAGAAGCGCTCCTCGAACTGGTCGGCTTCCTTGGCGGCACGGTCCAGGACGGCCTTCTTGCGGAAGATGATGGCCCACGACGCGACCGAGGCCAGCAGCAGGATCACCATCACCAGTTGCACCGGCAGACTCGCGTGCAGGATCAGCTGCAGCAGGTTGAGGCTGTTGTCGCCCGTGGCCGCCGCGGCCGTGGCGGCGTCGGCAACCGTGCTGGCAGGCGCTTCTTCGGGAAGGGCTTCGGCGGTGGCCTGCAGCGCGGTCAACAGGTAGGTCATGCGTGGTTCTCCGTGCCCCGGGGGGCCTTGCTGGTGCGGCGAGGATTACGCCGACGGGGGTTCTTCGGTGTCTTGCAACGCGTGGGCCTGCAACTGGGCCAGCAGCGGCTGCGGGATGCCCCGCGGCCGGAAGCTGTCCGCGTGCAGGGCGGCGATCCGGACCTGCGCGGTGAGCAACAGTTCATCGCCGCGGCGGATGGACTGCGCGAACACCAGGCTGGCCTTGCGGCACTCCTGCACCGCCGCGGTCACGGACAGTGCATCGTCCAGCCGCGCCGGCTTGAGGAAGTCGATCTCCATCGCACGCACCACGAACACGAGACCGTATTCGTTGCGCAGCAGTTCCTGCCCGTAGCCCTGTTCGCGCATCCATTCCGTGCGGGCCCGTTCCATGAAGGCCAGGTACTGCGCGTGGTAGACCACGCCACCTGCGTCGGTATCTTCCCAGTAAACGCGTGCAGGCCAACTGAACGAAGGCTCAACCGGCATCGGTGTCACTCTCGAAAAGCCCACCCGTTCCCGCTTTCGGCCTCAGGCCGATGTGGCGGTAGGCCTTGGCAGTGGCCATGCGGCCGCGTGCGGTGCGGATCAGGTAGCCCTGCTGGATCAGGTACGGCTCGATCACGTCCTCCAGCGTCCCTCGCTCCTCGCTGAGCGCGGCGGCCAGCGACTCCACGCCCACCGGACCACCGTCAAACGACTCGACGATGGTGCGTATGAGGCGGCGGTCGAGGTCGTCGAAGCCCTCGGGGTCCACCTTGAGCATGGCCATGGCGGCATCGGCGGCGTCACGGCTGATGCCCCCACCGGTCTTGACCTGGGCGTAGTCGCGCACGCGGCGCAACAGACGGTTGGCGATGCGCGGGGTACCGCGCGAACGCTTGGCGATTTCAGCCGCGCCCTCGGGCTCGCAGGCAATGCCCAGGATCTGCGATGAGCGGCGCACGATGCGGGTCAGTTCCTCGGCGTCGTAGAACTCCAGGCGCTGGACGATGCCGAAGCGGTCGCGCAAGGGCGCGGTCAGCAGGCCGGCGCGGGTGGTGGCGCCGATCAGGGTGAACGGCGGCAGGTCGAGCTTGATCGAACGAGCGGCCGGGCCCTCGCCGATCATGATGTCGAGCTGGAAGTCCTCCATCGCCGGGTAGAGCACTTCCTCGATGGCGGGCGAGAGGCGGTGGATCTCGTCGACGAACAGCACGTCGTGCGGCTGCAGGTTGGTCAGCAACGCGGCCAGGTCGCCGGCCTTCTCGATCACTGGGCCGGAGGTCTGGCGCAGGTTGACGCCCAATTCATTGGCGATGACGTGGCTGAGCGTGGTCTTGCCCAGGCCCGGCGGGCCGAAGATCAGCACGTGGTCGAGCGCCTCACCGCGGCCCTTGGCGGCCTCGATGTAGATCTTCATCTGCTCGCGGACGGGGGCCTGACCGAGGTATTCGTCCAGCCGCTTGGGGCGGATGGAGGCTTCGATCGCCTCGTCTTCGCGGGTGGCGCCAGCGGCGATGCTGCGTTGGTCGTTCATGCGGCTATGTTCGCACGGCGCGATGCAGGCCGGCACCGCTCACACCGGTTTCCGTGACCGGTGCGGAGGTACTCATGGCTGCCCGGGTTGGGCCGAGGCAGCGCCGCCGCTCAGGCGGTGCCGGTGATCGCCT
>CBFGOS010000315.1:0-3162 GCA_965650425.1 uncultured Lysobacter sp.
CCAGAGCTTCGCGCGCGCGCTTTCATCGGCGGCATCGTCAAGCGAGACCAGACCATCGCCCTCGGCCGCTCGGGCCAGCGCCTCGATGTCGTGCGGCAGCGTCTCCACGTCGCCATCGGCTTCGATCATGAGCAGCGCACCGGCGTCGGCCGGCAGGTCCGCACCGCCCACGTCACGTGCCAGGCGCACCGCGTGCGCATCCATGAACTCCAGCATCGAAGGCGTGACAGGCTGCGCCATCAGCCGCGCCACCGCCTGCGCTGCGCTGGACACATCCCGGTAGATCGCGCGCAGCGCACGCCGTGCCGAAGGGGCAGGCGTCAATCGCAGGCTCGCCTCGACGATCAGGGCCAGCGTGCCCTCGCTGCCAACCAGCAGCCGGTGCAGGTCATAGCCGGTGGCGCCCTTGGTGGTCGCCGTGCCGCACTCAATCAGTTCGCCCGCACCGGTGACCGCGGTGAGCGCGAGCACGTTGTCGCGGCTGGCGCCGTACTTCACCGCGCGCGGTCCGCCGGCGTTGCACGCCAGATTGCCCCCCACGGTGCAAAAGGCCGCGCTGGTCGGGTCGGGCGGCCAGAACAGGCCGTGTGGCTGCAGCGCCGCCTGCAGGTCGCCATTGAGCACGCCCGGTTCCACCACCGCGCAGCGGTCGCCGGGGCGGATGGCGATGATGCGGTTCATGCGTTCGAACGACACGACCACGCCGCCGGCCAGCGGCACGCTGGCACCGGTCGTATTGGTGCCGCGCCCGCGGGCGACCAGCGGCACCCGATGCGCGCGGCAGGCCTTCACCAGCGCCACCACCTGCTCACGCGTGGTGGGCAGCGCCACCCCGTCGGGCAGGACCTCGCGGCGCGAATTGTCGAAGGCGTAGGCCAGGCGTTCGCTGGGATCGTCGCGCCACCCTTCGCCGAGCAGCGCGGCCAACTCATTGCGCAATGGTGCGGGCAGGGCGCTCATGTCAGTCCAGCCACTTCACCGCACATCATCCACCCGAAAAGCGTCGCGCAACCACGTCAACTGCGGCGCGGCGACGTCGCCTTGTGCATCGATCACGTCGAAGCGGCAGGGTGAGTCCGCCCAGCGCGGGTGGTGCAGCAGGAACAGCTCGGCGGCACGCACCAGCTTGCGGCATTTGCGCCAGTCCACCGAGGCCGCGCCACCGCCGAAACGGTCATCGCGCCGATAGCGCACTTCGATGAAGACCAGGCTTTCGCCATCGTGCATCACCAGGTCCAGTTCACCGAGGCGGTAGCCGACGTTGGCGGCCACCGGGGTCATTCCCTGTGCCACCAGGTGCTCGCGCGCCGCCGCCTCGACCGAGGCGCCTACGGCGCGCCGGTCACGCGGCGCGGCCGCGTCAGAGCGGAACGATGGCGCCGCCACGGAAGGTCGACCATGCCGGCGTGCGCTGCACGTTGCCGAACCCGTCGATGCGCAGCGTGCCCGTGGCACCTTCGATGCGGCCGTCGGCCGACAGGGCGAGTCGCTCGAGGTAGGCGGTCAGCTGCCATGCGTCATGGCCGAAGGCGAACAGGCGCGCCGCCGCCCCGCGTGCGTTGGGCAGCATCGACGCCGCCGCCCTGGCGCTCGGCAGGCCACGGGTTCCGTGCGTCGACCACGCATCGGCGGGGAACGCGATGCCATCCAGCGCGGCGTCTTCGGCGGCGTTGCCGGTGCCGGACAGGAGCTGCGACGTGGCCACCACCGGCTTGCCGGCCAGGCCTGCGAGGCTGAGCCGCGCCATGACCGCACGTGCGGCGGGGCCGCGGACCGCCAGGAACACGCCGTCGACCCCCTTCTGCGCATGGGTCGCGTAATCCACGGTTGCGCTGCCGACCACGTCGGTGACCACGGCGCCGCGCTCGCCCAGTCGCTCGCGCAATGCTTGCGTGGCCCGGCGCAGGCTGTCGTCCTCACCCCCCACGACCAGGACGTGGGTCGCCTTGCGCGTGAGCAGCCACTCCGCGGCGGCCACGCCTTCGTCTTCGGGCGTCAGCGAAAAGCTGGCATTGCCCGCGGGCGGCGGAACGTCACCGCGGTTGAGCGCCAACAGCGGCACCGGCAGCGATGGCCGGGAAAAGATCGTCGTCACTTCATCGCGCCCCAGCGGACCGATGACGAAGTCGTTGCCCTCGGCCACGGCACGCTCATAGGCGGCCGTAACGCCGGTCGCGGTGTCGTAGAACTGGATGGCCGGCTTGGCCCGCGTCTCGCCGAAATAGCCGGCCAGGAGCCCGTCGCGCACCGGCGCCGCGGCCGTCGCCAGGCTTCCCGACAGCGGCAGCAGCACCGCCAGCTTCACCGGGGGGCGGTAGCCGTCACGCTCGGCGGCCGGACGGTTGCCGGCATCGAACTTCCAGGCACTGCGGTCGAACGGGCGGGGCAGTGGCAGGCCGCGCACCAGCAGTGCACGCCCGGCGTGGTTGTACAGCGGGTCGCCGGCGGGCAGGGCCGCCGCCTCGCGCGCAAGCGTGGCGTTGTCGAGCTGCGCCAGCAGGCGGTCGATCTGCTCGTCCTGCGTCTTGCGCGCGGCGCCCGACTGCGCGGCGGCACCGGCCGCCAGCACGTGCGCCTGCTGGATCTGCGGCGGTCGCGCCACCTGCTCGGTGCGCGTCTCGCCCTTCGGCGTGGTGGCACAGCCACCGATGAGCGCCGCCAGCAGTACCGGGGCGAACATCCATTTCCTCGACACAGTCATCATCGGCATGCAGGCGCCGCCACGCGGCGTTTTCGGGGGACCGGGTTACGATTCTACCCGTCCCCCCTGTGGAAGCACGATGCAGACCCCCGGCACCCTCCATGTCGTCGCCACGCCTATCGGCAACCTCGGCGACCTTTCCCCGCGCGCGCTCGACACCCTGCGCACGGTCGCCGCGGTCTGTGCCGAAGACACCCGCCACACCCGCCAGTTGCTGGCCCATTTCGGCCTGGAGCGGCCGCTGGTCGCCCTGCACCAGCACAACGAGGACGCACAGGCCGCCCAGCTGGTGGCGCGGCTGCAGGCCGGCGAGTCACTGGCGCTGGTCTCGGACGCCGGCACGCCACTGGTCAGCGACCCCGGGTTCCGCGTGGTGCGCGCCGCGCGCGCGGCCGGGATCAAGGTCTCGCCGGTGCCCGGCGCCTGCGCGGCCATCGCCGCCCTGAGCGTGGCGGGGCTGC
>CBFGOS010000316.1:0-3143 GCA_965650425.1 uncultured Lysobacter sp.
CTGCGTCGGCTTGGGGATGATGCTGGGGGCCCACCTCGGCCCACGGGCGCGTGCGCACATCGAACAGGCCGACGTGGTGTTCGTACTGGCATCCGACCCGCTGGTGGAACTCTGGCTGCAGGACATGAACGCCGACGTGCGCAGCCTGCAGCCCTATTACGCCGAGGGCAAGCCGCGCCACGGCACCTACCGTGAGATGGTCGAGGCCATGCTGGCCGAAGTGCGCGCCGGTCGCCGCGTCTGCGGCGCGTTCTACGGCCACCCCGGCGTGTTCGCCAAGGTGCCACACGACGCCATCACCCGCGCACGCGCCGAGGGCCACGCTGCCAGCATGGAGCCCGGGGTTTCAGCCGAGGATTGCCTGTACGCCGACTTGGGGATCGACCCCGGGCGATACGGTTGCCAGCATTACGAGGCCAGCCAGCTGTTGTTCTACCGCCGCCGCATCGACCCCAGCGCCTATCTGGTGTTGTGGCAGGTCGGCGTGGCCGGTGATCGCACGTACCGGCGCTTCGCTACCGGCGCAGCACACCGGCACCTGCTCGTGGAGCGACTGCTCGAGGACTACCCTGCCGACCATGAGGTGGTGATCTACGAGGCGGCCACCCTGCCGATCATGGAGCCCCGCATCGAGCGGGTGGCCCTGCGCCAGCTGGCCGACGCGGAAGTCCATTTACGTTCCACTGTCGTATTGCCTCCCGCACAGCCCATGCGCCAGGACGAGGGCATGCTTGCCCGGCTGGCCGCATTGGAGAGAGCGCTGGAAGCGGGCGCCACCGCAAGCATTCGCAACATCCGCGATGTCCCTACCCCTGTTGAAGCCTGAGGAATCGAAAATGACCCATGCCGTGCAGTTCTTGGAGGCGCTTGCTTGCACCCCGGTGGAAGCTTCTGGCGAGGTGATCCAAGCAATGTTGGGCGACGTTGAGCTTCAGCCTGACGTGCGTGAGGCGCTGTTGGCCCGGGATGCCGATGCGCTTGCACGCTTGTTGGGGGCGAGGGCCAGCATGGTCTGCTCGGTGGCGATGCCTGAGGACGATGCGCCGCTGGAAGACGACAAGCAGCCCGATGGTGATGAAGACGAGCCCCCGTCGCAATCGACGGTGCGCGCCGCCTGACGCTGGCCCCTTCGGATCATGGATGAGTGACGAATTCCCCGAAGGATCGAATGGGAGGTCGAAATGGAACGCAAGGCAAAATCGATATTTGGCTGGATCTTGGGCGCTGCAATCGTGCTGCCAGGAGTTGTGTTCGCGGATCAGGTTGACGAGTTGCTGCAAAGCGCCGACGCGCTGCGCAGCAAGGATCCCGTCGCCTTCGGGAGGGAGCTGGATCGAATCGATGGCTTGCTCAGTCAGGCAAGCGAACTGCAACAACGTCGGTACCGCGTGCTTCGCGCCTATCGCAAGCTCTTCACTGGAAAGTACGATGCGGCGATCAAGGAAGCGCTCGCCGTGCATAGTGAAGCGAAGGACGCCGAGACGCAGTTCCGTGCCGCGCTGCTGATTGCCAACGGCGCCGCGATCACACGCGAGTTTTCCTTGGGGCTGAGGTACCTGGAGGCCGCCCTCAGCCAGGTTTCACAAGTCAGCGAAATGGAGTTGCGGCACCGCGCCTACCTGACGGCGTCGATTCTTTATAACCAGTATGGCCAATTTGGATTAGGCCAGAACTATGCGCAACGACTTCTGGTCCAAGAGGTTTCACCGCGAAGCCGGTGTCTCGCGCGCCAGTTGCGTGCCGAATCAACCTTGGGCTTGGGCAGTGCCCTGCTGGATGAAAAGGAAGTCAATGAAGCCATCGCGGAGTGTGATGGCCTTGGGGAGGTCATTCCGGCTGCGCAGCTTCGAGGCTATCTTGCGCAGCAGTGGGCAACGCGCGGCGAGCCTGCGCGCGCTATTGCGCTGCTTGAAAGCCGTATCGCAGAAGTCGAGGCCACCCGCTACCCGCGACTCATCGGTGCGATTCACGGAATGTTGGCCGAGTACCGACTGATGGTGGGCAACTTGGCTGAGGCTGAGCGTCATGCGCGTGAGGCCATCGAGAACGGCGCTGGCGACGCCTATTCCTCCCTGCCGTTGGTGGCGGCGCACAAGGTGCTGTATGAGATCGCCTTGTCGCGCAACGATGTGCGCGGAGCACTCGAACAGTATCGGCGTTACGCCGAAGCTGACAAAGCCCGGCTCGATGAGATCAAGGCGCGCGAGTTCGCCTTCCAGCTCAGTCGACACGAACTGCAGCAGAAGAACCAATCCATTGAGCTACTTCGTAAGCAGAACGAGGTGCTGACGTTGCAGCAACAGGTGTCGCAGGCATCGGCCCAGAATTCGCGCCTGTTGCTGACGTTGCTTGGGTTGGTGATCGCCGCCATCGCCATGTGGGCCTACAAGGTCAAGCGCATGCAGGTTGCGTTCCGCCGCCAGGCCGAAGTAGACGGGCTCACCGGCATCAGCAATCGCCGGCACTTCCGCCAGAACGCCGAGGCGCTGCTGCAGCGCTGCGCCGGCGCCGGCCGCGAGGCCTCGCTGGTGCTGCTGGACCTGGACTTCTTCAAGCAGATCAACGACGCCCACGGCCATGCCGTTGGCGACTGGGTGCTGCAGCAGGTCGCATTGGCGTGCAAGGCCGCCTGCCGCGAAGGCGATGTATGCGGTCGATTGGGTGGCGAGGAGTTCGGCATCCTCTCCTGCGGCAGCGACATCGACGCCGCGCGGCGCATCGCCCAGCGGGTGCGCGAACACCTGGCAGCGATCGACACAACGGTCATTGGCCAGCCGGTCACGGCCAGCTTTGGCCTGACCACGTCGTCACGCTCGGGCCATGCATTTGAGGCCATGTTCGCCCACGCCGACGCGGCGATGTACCACGCCAAGGGCAGCGGCCGCGACCGCGTGCGCGTCTACGGCGAGGATGGCGCGGTCCCCGCGACCGTGCTGGAGTTGGTGCGCGGCTAAGCCGAGGCGCGCGCGTCGCCGCCCGGGCTGGCCACGGTGTGCCGCTGCGCCGCCAGGAACGCGCGCAGCGACGCGGGCTTGAGCGGCTTGGTCAACACCGGGCAACCGCGCTCGCGCGCGGCCAGCTTGACCGCGTCGCTGCCATCGCCCGTGACCAGCGCCGCCGGCAACGGTGCGCCCAAGCGCTCG
>CBFGOS010000317.1:0-3134 GCA_965650425.1 uncultured Lysobacter sp.
CTGCCACCGGAGAGGAACACGCGGCCATCCGTCAGCACCGTGGCATCCGGGAGCAGCGGTGCCGCGGAGTGGTACAGGCGCATGCGTTGCGCGGTCGCCCCCTGGGACCACGTGTTGGCATCGGGGTCGTACAGTTCGCTGGTATAGCCCACGCCGTTGACCGGGTCGTTGTCGGCCACGCTGCCACCGGAGAGGAACACGTGGCCATCCGCCAGCATTGTGGCGTTGCCCCATTGGCGGCGTTGTTGCGGTGGCGCCACCGCCCTCACCACCGGAGTTGGGCCGTTTATGTCGATCACGTGGGCCAGCGGACTGGCCATTTCCAGGTCGTATCCGCCGCCTACCTGCAGGATCCGCCCCGGCCGGAACATCACCGAGGTCGAACTGGCGCCCATGTTGGAGCCGGGAAACCGGCCCGCGCGGGAGATCGTTCCCGTGCCAGTGGGATCCACCCGGTACATCTCCTCGTAGCGCGTGCCGAAGATGTTGCCGTCCGGCGCGACGAAGTTGCGCGGATACAACCCGCCCAGGTAGGCGGTGGGAGCGCCGGTCAGCAGGCGGAACGTGCCGGTGGCCGAGCGAACCTCCGGAAAGTCCTCGCCGCCGGTCCCGCCCTGGATGTAGACCTCGCCACTGGGCAGGGTGGTCGCCGTGGCATACCAGCGCTTGCGGAACATCTTTGCCGTGCGCACCAGGCTGTTGTCGAGCGGATTGAACAGGGTGGTGTCGTCGGTGGGCTGCAGCGAAGCCGCATCCTTGGCCGGGTCCACGACGTCGCCGCCCCACATCTCGATGTTGCCGTCCGGCAGCAGCAGTTGCGCGTTGCAGAAGATGTCGACGGCACTTTCGTTGGGCAGGACGGTGTGCGCCTGCGTCCCCAGGCCCAACTGGGGGTCCCAGACGTCATAGACGTAATAGCCCGTGCGCACGCCAGAGGTAGTGGTGCCATAGCTGAGTACGCGCCCGTCCGGAGTCAGGACGGCGTGGATCCCCACCAACGGCCAGTCGGCCACCGGCGAAAACGTCCCACGGACCGGGTCGCCGCTCGCCGGCAGCGCGGTCAACGCGCCGGGCGGCTGCACCGTTTGGAAGGCCGCCAACGCCGTGGTATCGCCACCACTGACCGGGTTCCTGTTCGCGTCGGTCTGCAGCGCGCCCAGGATCAACGGATCACCGCTGGCCGCGGCCAGCGCTTGGGCCTGGTCGCGCTCGCGCAACTCCGGGGCGAGCGGCCACGTCCCGATCGTCAGGTAGGCGGTAGCGGCCGCGAAAGCGGCGACGACCACTGCCGCCGCGACCAAGGCACGGCGCCGCAGGCGGGGAGGGGGCTGGTCGGTCATCGGCTGGGGCCTCGGCGCCGCGGACGTCCACGGTGGTCGTCTCGCCAGTGTTGCTAACCCCCTCGTGCGGGTTAACGCCGCGCGAAGGCCGCAGCGGACAGGCCACCGGGTCGGGGTGAACGAGGCCTTACAATGGCGCCCCCATGACCGCCTCACCCGCCATCGATCCCGCGCAGCTGCGCCTGTCCGTCGCCCCGATGATGGATTGGACGGATTCGCACTGCCGCGTGTTTCACCGCCTGCTGGCGCCGCACGCGCGGCTATACAGCGAGATGGTGCATGCCAACGCCGTGATCCATGGCGACCGCGCACGCCTGCTGGCGATGGATCCGGTGGAACACCCGGTTGCGTTGCAGTTGGGCGGCAGCGAGCCTGAACTGTTGGCGCAGGCCGCGCGCATCGGCGCCGAGGCCGGCTTTGACGAGATCAACCTCAACTGCGGCTGCCCGTCCGACCGCGTGCAGGCCGGCCGCTTCGGCGCATGCCTGATGCGCGAGCCGGAGCTGGTGGCCGAGTCGGTCGCGGCGATGGTCGCGGCCTGCGCCCCGTTGGATCGGCACGTCCCGGTGACGGTGAAATGCCGCCTGGGCGTGGACGACGACCACGACTACGACCGCTTCCGTGCCTTCATCGACCGCATCGCCGATGCGGGCTGCGGCATGTTCATCGTGCACGCGCGCAACGCATGGCTGCAGGGGTTGTCACCCAAGGAGAACCGCGAGGTGCCGCCCTTGCGCTACGACTGGGCGTACCGCCTCAAGCGCGAGCGGCCTGACCTGCAGATCATCGTCAACGGCGGTATCGCCGACGCCGACGAAGCCACCGCGCACCTGCAGCACACCGATGGCGCGATGCTCGGGCGCGCCGCGTACCACGATCCCTACCTGCTGCACCGGCTGGACGTGGCGTGGTTCGGCGGCGAGCTGCGCACCCGCGCCGAGCTGCTGCGCGCGTTGCGCCCCTACGTCGACGCGCAACTCGCGCACGGCGTGTTCCTCAAGCACATCACCCGCCACCTGCTTGGGCTGTTCGCCGGCGAGCGCGGCGGTCGCGCATTTCGCCAGATTCTCAGCGAAGGCGCGCACAAGCCGGGCGCGGACTGGTCACTGGTCGAGCAGGCCATCGCCATCACCGAGTCGTTCGCCCACGCGTAGCAGGCCCCGCGCAGCCGATCCTCCCGTATCCTTCCCACCGCACTGCCACGCTCTGCGTCGGATCGCACTGATCGCGCGCCACCCGCCAAGACGGCATGCACCCCAGCACGCACAGGACTGCCCATGCTCACCCGCGACCCCGCCGCCTTCCTCGCCTTCGCCCGCGCCGCCGCGCCGGACTTCGGCCCCGCCACGGCCCGCGCGGCGTTCCTGGTCGCGCCGGATGGGTTCACCCTCGCGGAGCAGTCGGCGCAGGACAACCGTTACATGGCTGCCGCCGAGGCCTTCGACGCGACGCGCGCCTCCGCGCAGCACCGCGACCTGCACCGCGCGTTCGCCAGCGTGCTGCCCACCGTGTGCTTTGCCGGCAACCCCGACACCCCCGATGCGCTGTTCCCCAACAACGTGTTCGCCACCGGCCGCCCTGACGCCGCCGTGGAACCGCACGGCACGCCGCGCTACGTGGTCGGCCGCATGCGCCACGAGGTGCGCCAGCGCGAGGCCCACCGCCCCGACATCCGCGGCTTCTTCGCCACGATGGGCTACGAGGAGGTCGACCTCTCCACCCAGCCGCACCCGGCCGAACTGACCGGCGCGCTGGTCATCGACCGTGCCCGGGGCCTGGGCTTCGCCGGCCTGT
>CBFGOS010000318.1:0-3119 GCA_965650425.1 uncultured Lysobacter sp.
CGGTCTGATCGACACCACGACACCTGGCCGACTGATGGCGGCGTGGTGGATGGGGGACTTCGTGGCGCTGCTCACCCTGGCGCCCATTTTTATCCGGTGGATGGTGGCCGCGGTGGAGGCGGCGGGCCTGCGTGGTGGCGTGGGCTTTGCCCCGTTCCTGAGCGAACGCACGCCTGCCTCGCGCGTGGCGATGGCCAAGCTCGCGTTGCAGGCGGCGGTTACCGTGGCCCTGCTGGTGTTGGCGCACGCGCTGCAGGAGCGGAACATGCTGCTGGCGCTGCTGGTCGTGCCCTTGGTGTTGCAGTTGTGGGTGGTGCATACCGAAAGCCGCAACGCCGCGCTGCAGGGCGTGGTGATCTTCAGCCTGATCACGGTCGGCGCCGGCGCGATGTTCGACGTGGCCACGGACGTGGTGGCGCTGCAGTTCGCGGCGATCGGCCTGGCGGTCAATACGTACTTCGGGCTCGCGGTACCGGCGCTCTGTTCGAGCAATGAGCGGCTGCGCGAGCAGGTCACCCGCGACCGGCTGACGGGGGTGATGACCCGCGCGTACTTCGAGGACCGCGCCAACCAGGAGTTGGAGCGCGCCAAGGCTGACCGACGGCCGGTGGCGGTGATCCTGTTCGACCTGGACCGGCTGAAGGCGATCAACGACACCCATGGCCACGCGGTGGGCGATGCCGTTCTGGCGCAACTCGCGGCGCGATGCGCCGCTTCGTTGCGTCCGGGCGACCTGCTCGGTCGCCTCAGCGGCGACGAGTTCGCGGTCTTCCTGCCCGAAGCGGATGCGGTGGTCGCGGATGCCGTCATCGGGCGCATGCGTGCCGCGCTGCAATCGCCCCCGTTTGCCGCACCGGTGAGCACGGTCAGCGCCAGCTTCGGCTGCGCCGTCGGCGGCGCTCCCGCCGACAGCCTGGCCGGGCTGCTGCGCGCGGCCGACGAGGTGATGTACGCGCAGAAGCGGCTGTCACGCGAGTCGCTGGCCGCCGCGGGGCAATAGCATTCCGTTGCGCCGGCTGCAGTTGCGTGCAGCGCGCAAGCGGGTCGGGCAGTCAGGGATCGGTGCCGGCCGCCCTAGCGACCTTGGCAATCCTCGTCCAGTCGCGCGTCGATCATCCGCTGCTCCTCGCCGATGCGCTGCCGTTCGCTCTGCAGGGCGCTGTTGTAGCGGCGATCCAAGGCATAGCGGCGGTCACGCAGCCGCGCGCAGACCTCGGCCTGTGGCAGGCGCGTGCAGGTGTCGCGGATCCACGTGCCGGCCGGAAACGCGGCAACGGCGGACGAAGGCCGTGGCGTGGGCACGGGGCGGGTCAGCGGCGGGCGTGGCGGCATGTGGCCACCGATGTCGACGCGACCGCGCAGATCACCGCCCCCGATGTCGAAGCGGCCGCGGACGCCGCCAGGCCGCACGTGCACATCGGGGTAAACCGGGTAGCCCAGCGTCCACAGCGGCACCCAGCGCGGATTACCGTCGGGGTTGGTGGTGGTGTAGCGCTCGCCCTCGGGGGTGACGCATTCGTACGTCGGCTCGGCCGCATGCACCACGACGAACCGGGGCGCGGCAGGCGGTGGCGTGGCGGGCGTTGCCGCGGACGGTGCCGGCGGCGCGGGCTTCGGCGGCGGATCGCGGGGACGGAGCATTTCGCGCGCGCTCTGCCGTTGCCCGGCTGGGCAGGGGGTATCGCGCAGGCTGACACGGCCAGCGGCGTCGGTGCAGCGGTACACGGTGATGTCGCCGGATTGCGCGGCGGCCCCTGCCGGCGCCGCCAGCATCAGCATGATCAGCATAAGGAGCGGGCGCATGCGGCCATCTTGCGCCGGCCGCACCCAGGCGGGAAGTTGCCGCCTGCCGCGCGATGGCGACGGTTCAGACGTTGCCGTAGCGCAGCCAGCGCTCACCGGCGGCCTCGTCGTGGAATACCCGTGCCTCGATGCCGGCGTCCCGGGCGAAGACTTCGCAATGCTCCACCGGCTGCCTCCCGGCGGGTCGCACGTGGGCGATCCGCACCTGCTCCAGGCCGCGCCCGGCCATTGCCGTGAGCACGGCGCGCCAATCATCGGCCAAAAGCGGGGCGCCGTGCAGTTCGTCCACCAGCAGCAGCGCGCGCTCCGGGCGATCCTGCAGTTCGGCCACGATGGCCTGCCAGCACGCGATGGCGTTGGGGAGCGAGTTACGCCCGGTGGCGTGCGCGCGCAACCCGAGCGGATGGCGGGAGAACTGGAGGGTCAATCCGGAGGCGTCGCGCATGGGCCTGGGGCGGCTCGGTGCAGGCGGTAACGCGGCCTATATATCCCGGTGTCGCCGGGCACGGGTTGGAAAATTTCGTGGACAGCGCTGTCAACCGCGCAGCACGGCATCGCTGGCCGCATCGCGGATCGCGGTGGGTGCCGCCAGCCCGCCGGTTTCGCCCTCGCACACCGCATCCAGCAGGTCCAGCAGCCGTGGGTCCAGCTCGTGCCGATGGAAGGCCGGCGGCTGGCCGGTCAGGTTGGCACTGGTCGACACCAGTGGTCCGCCAAAGGCATGACAGAGCGCGATCACCGTGGGGTGGTCGCTGACGCGCACGGCCACGCTGGCATGCGCGCCGCGGATCCAGGCCGGGACGCGCGCGGTGACCGGCACGGTCCAGGTGTTGGGGCCCGGCCAGCTGGCCAGCACCGCTGCGCGGCGATCGGCCGGCAACGCGGCCCAGTCCACCAGCGCGTCCAGCTGCGCGGTGTCGGCCGCGATCAGGATCAGGCCCTTCTCCACCGGCCGCTGCTTGATGCCGAGCAGGCGCATCACCGCGCGCTCGTCGCGGGGGTCGCAGCCCAGCCCCCACACCGCTTCCGTCGGGTACGCCACCACGCCGCCGCGGCGGAGCGCGTCGACGGTGGTGGCCAAGGTGTCGGTGCGGTCGGAGGGCTGCATGTCGGCTTAGAACGGTGCGTCGTCGTCGTCCACGGTGGAGGCCTTCTTCGCAACCTTCTTCGTGGCCTTCTTCGCCGTGGCGGTGGCGGACGTCGCCTTCGTTGCCTTCGTGGCACTCTTGCTGGCGGCTTTCTTCACCGTCTTCTTGGCTGCCTTCTTCGCGACTTTCTTGGCCGGCTTCGCGGCGGGCTCGGCCGCAGCCTTGGCC
>CBFGOS010000319.1:0-3100 GCA_965650425.1 uncultured Lysobacter sp.
GGGCATGCCACTGGCGAGGGTGACGAAGGTGCCGCTGCGCTCCCCCTTCGGGAACGGCCGGGTGCCCCAGGACGGCGGCAGACCGGTTTCGTCGGGGATGATCCAGATCTGGAAGATTCGCGTGTCTTCGCTCTCCAGGTTGTATTCGCTGTGGGCGATGCCGGTGCCGGCGCTCATCACCTGCACGTCGCCGGCCACCGTACGACCGTGGTTGCCCAGGTTGTCGCGATGGGTGATGGCCCCGCTGCGCACGTAGGTGATGATCTCCATGTCGCGGTGCGGGTGCTGCGGGAAGCCGGATTGCGGGGCGATGATGTCGTCGTTCCACACCCGCAGATGGGCCCAGTGCATGCGCGCCGGGTCGTAGTAGTCGGCGAAGGAAAAGTGGTGACGGGTATCCAGCCAACCGTGTTGGGCACCGCCGAGCTCCTGGTAAGGGCGCCGTTCGATCATGGTGGTCTCCTCGAAGCGTTCAGGCCGAGCGGGATGCCGGCCGGGAATGGAGGCCAGCATACGAATCGAATTCGTCGTTGATAAACGCAAAATCCTGTCAACAGTCATCGACGGAATCGATGGCTGGTTTTTGGGGTTCGCCTGGCGACATACCTGGCTCGCCATCGAGGGGAGCGATCAGCACGCATTGACAACGAGAATCCGCCCCTCACCCCAGCCCTCTCCCCAGGGTACGTGTGAACATTTAGCGACGTAGACAACTCACCATGGGCGATTGAATTCGGCCCTACCGATGAACCACGGCCCATCGATTGTTACGCCAGCGTAAAGAGACCTTCCCGTTTTCCTGCATTTATCGCTTCGGTCGTTCTGCCCACACTCCGGTTCCATGAACAAGAGATTACAGATCCCGGTCGAGCAGACTTGCCGGTCTCTCCGCTGCCGCGTGCCCGCAAAGAGGCAGATGCGCGATGCGGCGGCCTTCTGCCAGGAGACCAGACGGCCCCCACATGCGACCGGCCGATTACCGATAAGGAGTCAACCCGATGAACAACACCATGAAGCACAGCCTGCTGGCGCTAGCAGTGGCCGCAGGCATCTCCCCCCTGGCCATGGCGGACACCGTGGGCGACCAGGCGGAGTCCAAAGGCTTCGTGAAGGACAGCAGCCTCGACCTGCTGCTACGCAACTACTACTTCAACCGTGACGGCAAGAACGGCAGCGGCGACCGCCGCGACTGGACCCAGGGCTTCATCGCCACTTACCAGTCCGGTTTTACCCAAGGTACGGTGGGCTTCGGCGTCGATGCCTTCGGCTACCTGGGCCTGAAGCTGGATGGCGGCAAGGGCACCACCGGCACCGGCAACCTGCCGGTGGACAACGACGGCTCGCCGGAAGACGACTACGGCCACGCCGGCGGTGCGCTCAAGGTGCGCGTCTCCAAGACGCTGCTGAAATGGGGCGAAATGCAGCCCACCGCCCCGGTGTTCGCCGCCGGTGGCACCCGCTTGATCCCGCAGACCGCCCGCGGCTTCCACCTGCTGAGCAGCGAGCTGGACGGCCTCGACCTGGAAGCCGGGCATTTCACCGCCGGCAACGGCCCGACCACCACCAGCTCCAGGGGCGAGCTGTACGCCACCTATGCCAACGTCACCGCCGACAGCGTGGACTTCGTCGGCGGCAACTATGCCCTGACCGACAACCTCAGCGTGTCGCTCTACGGCTCCGAGTTCGAGGACATTTGGCGCCAGTACTACGCCAACGCCAACTATGTGTTGCCCCTGGCCGACGACCAGGCACTGGGCTTCGACTTCAACATCTACCGCACCAACGACGAAGGCCGCGCCGAAGCCGGCGAGATCAGCAACACGACTTGGTCGCTGGCGGCTTCCTATAGCTTCCTCGCAGCCCACAAAGTCACCCTCGCCTACCAGAAGGTCCATGGCGATACGCCGTTCGACTACATCGGCTTCGGCGACAACGGGCCCGGCGCGGGCGGCGATTCGATCTTCCTCGCCAACGCGATCCAGTACTCGGACTTCAACGGCCCCAACGAACGCTCCTGGCAGGCCCGCTACGACCTGGACATGCAGCCCTACGGCGTGCCCGGCCTGAGCTTCATGGCACGCTATGCCAACGGCCGCGGCATCGACGGCACCGACATGGCCGCAGACAGCCCCTATCGCGACTACGGCTACGGCGAGGACGGCAAGCACCACGAGACCAACCTCGAAGCCAAGTACGTGGTGCAGACCGGCCCGGCCAAGGACCTGTCGCTCCGCATCCGTCAGGCCTGGCACCGTGGCAACACCGACCAGGCGGAAAGCGATCACGACGAATTCCGCCTGATCGTCGATTACCCGCTGTCGATCCTGTAACGGATTCTCTCCTGCCCTACGCCGGTGCACGGTTGCTCCCACCGGCGTTTTTCAGGCCGCTCACGTCCCCCTGCGAGCGGCCTTTTTCTTGTGCGATGGATGGGTCGACCGCAGGGCTTTTTCCAGGACCGATGTATCGATCCCACCGATTCTCCGGTACGCCCCTTCTTGACAAATTCCTCCTGAAGCTCGGCCAGAACCCTTCTACGACGGGCCTTTGCGCAGCAATCGATATCGCTGATGGTGACCATCAGCACACATCACTTCTGTCGCGGAGCCCCATCCGTAACATGGGCCCCGTAGACGAATTCACTTCCCCGCCCCAGGAGAACCCGACATGAAAAAGCAACTGATCGCCGGCCTGTTCATCGCCACCCTTTCCGCCACCGCATTCGCTCTTCCGCAAGATGCAGACAACACCTTCAAGGCCCCGGTCGTTGCCGAAGGTGGTGCTGACCGCACCGGTACCAACCGCGTTGCCGAAGACGGTTCCGACCGCACCGGCATCAACCGCGTTGCCGAAGACGGTTCCGAGCGCACCGGCATCAACCGCATCGCCGAGGGCGGTTCCGAGCGCACCGGTATCAACCGCGTCGCTGAAGGCGGTTCCGAGCGCACCGGTATCAACCGCATCGCCGAGGGCGGTTCCGAGCGCACCGGCATCAACCGCGTCGCCGAAGGTGGTTCCGAACGCACCGGCATCAACCGTGTCGCTGAAGGTGGTTCCGAACGCACCGGCATCAACCGTGTCGCTGAAGGTGGTTCCGAAC
>CBFGOS010000320.1:0-3094 GCA_965650425.1 uncultured Lysobacter sp.
TTGAGCTCGGACTCGAACTCGAACTGCCGGTCGAGGCGCCCACCGCCCCGTTGGCCACTTCGATGGCCTGGACGCTGGATCCTGGGCCGGAAGCCCCCTCCAGCCAGGATGGCGTCGACCTTCGGTTGCCGGAGTCTTCCGCGGATGACCTGACGCTGCCCCCGTTCGAAACGGCAGCCGTGCAACTACCAACAGATGACGTGGCGATGGACCAGACCGCCATTCCGCCGCTTGAGTTCAACCCGTTCGATCCGGTGGCGGCAGAGACCAGCGACAGCACTGAGGTGCCAGCGGCGGCCATGGCCGTGTCCGATCATTCGTTCGCGACCGAGCCTGACCCGGCGCTGTCGAAGGAGGAACAGTTCAAGAGCGACCTGGCATCGCTGGAACTGCGCATCGCGACGATGAGTCTGGTTGAAGACACGCCCGTGCCACGCGCCGTGCCACGCCCCGAGAACCGACGTGGCGCCGTGCTGGTGCTCGCCGGCATTGGCGGCCCGGACGCTGTGCGCCAGTTGCTGGGAAGCCTGCCGACCGACTTTGGCCGACCGGTGCTGGTGCAGCAGCGGCTCGACGGTGCGCGCTATGACCGCCTGGTGGCGCAGATGCAGCGTGCGACCCCGCTGCCCGTCCGTCTGGCCGAATCCGGACAGGCCGTCGAGCCTGGCACGGTCTACATCCTGCCCGATGGCATGGGCGTCAGCGCGACCGGCGATGCACTGGCCTTCGTGGAGGGTGGAAGTGACATGCTCTCTGCCTTGCCAGCGGTCGACAGCGCCGTGCTGATGTTGAGCGGCAGCGATCCGGCGTTCGTGGATGCTGCGCTCAGTTTCGGTTGGAGTGGCGGTATGGTGATTGGCCAGAGCCCCGACGGGTGCTATGACGCGGCGGCGGCCACGGAACTGGTAGCGCGCGGCGGCACGGTTGCCAAGCCCAGCGAAATGGGCCCGCGCCTTGCCGCGCACTGGCACCCAAGCGCCTGACCATGCGCCCTCTGCGCCAAGAATCCCGACGGGCCCCCAATGCCCGCAACCCCCTCCGTGCGGCACGTGCCGTGCGTGACGGAGCCTGACATGAGCCAAGTGACGACTACTCCGCAGAATGACATCCGTGGCGTGCTGATCCAGACCGCCGGC
The DNA here is from genome assembly GCA_965650425.1 of uncultured Lysobacter sp. Taxonomy (GTDB): domain Bacteria; phylum Pseudomonadota; class Gammaproteobacteria; order Xanthomonadales; family Xanthomonadaceae; genus Aerolutibacter. The sequence goes on from CBFGOS010000320.1 coordinate 1,137, forward strand.
GGTCGCCTGTTGCTGCCCAACGCCACCATCGCCGAGGTGCTGTCGTATGCGCAGCCCGACCCGGTGGAGGGCGCGCCGGACTGGCTCTTGGGCCGCATGCGTTGGCGCGGTTGGCAACTGCCGCTGGTCGCCTTCGCCGACATGGCCGGCATCGCGCGGGAGAACGCCGAACTGGGCTCCAAGGTGGTCGTGCTGAAGGCCATGGGGGGTAATCCGCGCGCCCCTTACTTCGCCCTGTTGACCCAGGGCTTCCCGCGCCTGGTTACCGTGTCGCCGGAGGCGGTGTCCGCCGACGCCGACCAGGAAGGCCTGCCGTCCGGCGTGCAGGCGCGGGTGCACCTCAACGAAGATGCGGCGCTGGTGCCTGATCTTGAAGGCATCGAGCACCTGATCAACCAGGCGCTGGCGACGGCCGCCTGAGCGAGGGCCGTCGGTCCCGCATGGCGCGGGATCGGCGCAACGCAGTCTAGGCTAGGTCGCCGAACCGGGCCTGCAAGGCGGAGATGGCCGCCAAGCCAGCGGTCTCGGTGCGAAGGATGCGAGGCCCCAACCGCACGCCGCGGAAGTCTCCCGCCAGCAGTTGCTCGCGGTCCAGTGGCGACCAGCCGCCCTCCGGTCCCACCGCCAGAACCACCGGTGTGCCCTCGACGCACGTGAGCGTGGCAAACGTATCGGCGGCCTCGGGGTCGAGGATCAGGCGCAGCCCGCCATCGGGCAAGCCCCGGATCACCGCCTGCAGCGGTTCCGGCGCCGACACCACAGGGACCACCGCCCGCCCGCTCTGCTCGCACGCCGACGTCACCACCGACTGCCAATGCGCCAGCCGTTTGGCGCCACGGGCCGCGTCCAGCTTCACTTCGCTGCGCTGCGAGTACAGCGGTCGGATGGCGCTGACGCCCAGTTCCGTCGCCTTCTGCAGGATCAGGTCCATCTTCTCGCCACGGGCAATGCCCTGCAGCAAGGTGATCGACAACGGTGATTCATTGGCCACTGGCCGGGCGACATCGATCGCCACGCGCATGTCGCGCTTGCCCGCGGCCACGATGCGCGCGTCGTAGTCATGCCCATCGCCGTTGAACAGCACGCAGGCGTCGCCCACGCCGAGTCGCAGCACGCGCCCCAGATGCCCGGCAGGACCTTCGGGCAGCTCAAGCTCCCGGCCAGCGGCCAGTGACAGGTCGACGTGGACGCGGGTCAGGCGCATGCGCGGGATTCCTCAAGGGCACGGTCGATGGCCGTGCGGGTGGTGGCGGCCAGGTGCGCTAGTGCATCGTCATCGATGCAGTAGGGTGGCATCCAGTACAGCACGTCGCCCAGCGGGCGCAGCAGCACGCCATGCTCGAGCGCGGACCGGTAGGCGTGCAGGCCCACGCGTGCGCCAGGCGCGAACGGGGTGGCACGGTGGCCGTCGCGGGACAGCTCGAACGCCAGGACCATGCCCGCCTGGCGCACGTCGGCCACATGCGGGTGGTCGGCCAACGCGGCCGCATGGCTGGCCATGGAGGCAGCGGTGGTGCGGTTGCGGGCGATCACGTCGTCCTGCGCGAAGATGTCCAGTGAGGCCAGCGCCGCGGCGCACGCCAATGGGTTGCCGGTATAGCTGTGCGAGTGCAGGAACGCGCGCTCGCGCGAATCGTCGAGAAAGCCTTCGTACACGGCATCCGTGGTCAACACGGCGGCCAAGGGGAGCGCGCCGCCGGTCAATCCCTTGGACAAGCACAGGAAGTCCGGCTGGATGCCCGCGATGCCACTGCCTTCCGCCGCCGGCGCCTGCTCGCAGGCGAACATCGTGCCCGTGCGGCCGAATCCGGTGGCGATCTCGTCGGCGATCAGGAACACACCGAACTCGTCGCACAACGCACGTGCCAGGGTCAGGTACAGCGGGTCGTGCATGCGCATGCCGCCGGCGCACTGCAGGCGTGGCTCCAGGATCAGCGCGCAGACCTCGCCGGCATGCT
>CBFGOS010000321.1:0-3088 GCA_965650425.1 uncultured Lysobacter sp.
TGGCGCTGTCGCTGGACGATGGCGTGCGCGACCTGGTGGCCGACCGGCTGGACCTGACCCTGCGCGCCGGTCCGTTGCCCGACTCGGGACTGGTGGCGCGGCATGTCGGCGACGTCCGCTCCAGCGTCGTCGCGTCGCCCGCTTACCTGCAGGCGCATGGCACGCCCGTCACCCCGGCCGATCTGGTGCGCCATGTCTGCCTGCGTTACGACGAACACACCCGCACCTGGAACTTCGGACACGGCGACCCCGTGCCCATCGGACGCGGCCCGGCCATCAACAGCACGCTGGCGCAGTGGCATGCCGCCCGTCGCGGGGGCGGGCTGGCGATGCTGTCCGACTACCTCACACAGGCCGACGTGGACGCGGGCCTTCTGGTGCGCGTGCTCGCCCAGCACGCGCCGGCGCCGGTGCAGGTCTTCGCGGTGCATCCATACACGCGCCATGTGCCGGCCAAAGTGCGTGCCGCCATCGCGTATTTCAGCGAAGTGCTCGCAACCACCCCGCGCTGATCCCGCGCTCATCGCCCGATCACGGTCGCTGGCCTAGCGTTTGCGCATGGCCAGCCAACGAAAGCGCGTGAATCCGCCGCAGCGCCAGCGCCGCCAACCCGGGCGCCAGCACGCCATGCACCCCGAGCCCGTCACCATCCGAGATGGTTACGCGGGCAGCGGCAAGCTGGCCGGCAAGGTCGCGCTGGTCACCGGTGGCGACAGCGGCATCGGCCGCGCGGTGGCCGTGCACTTCGCGCGCGAAGGCGCGGACGTGGCCATTGCCTATCTGGACGAACACGCCGACGCTGAGGAAACCGTGCGCCTCGTCGAGGCCGAGGGCCGGCGCTGCGTCGCCTATCGCGGCGACCTCGGCCGCCCTGCGCATTGCGCATCGGTCGTGGCGCGAACGATCAAGGCACTTGGCCGACTTGACGTGCTGGTCAACAACCACGCCGAGCAGCACATGGCGGACCCACCGGAGGAACTCACCCCGGCCCGCGTGCGCAAGACCTTCGAGACCAACGTGTTCTCGTTCTTCCACCTCATCGATGCCGCCCTACCGCACCTCAAGAAGGGCAGCAGCATCCTCAACACCGCATCGGTCGTCGCCGCACGCGGACACGACGTGCTGATCGACTACGCGGCCAGCAAGGGCGCGGTGCAGGCGTTGACGTTTTCGCTGGCCAAGGCCCTGGCCAAGCGTGGCATCCGCGTCAACGCCGTGGCGCCGGGGCCCATCTGGACGCCGCTGATCCCAGCCAGCTTCACCCGCAAGCGCGTGGCCGAGTTCGGCTCGGACACGCTGATGCAACGCCCCGGCCAACCGGCCGAGGTCGCGCCCGCGTACGTGTTCCTGGCCAGCGCCGATGGCAGCTACATCACCGGCCAGGTCATCCACGTCAACGGCGGCACGCACATCGCGGCCTGACGCACGGCCCGCGCGCAGGGCTCAATTGACCCCGGGGGTCGCCCCTCCAGCGGCCCGCACCGCGTTTCATCGGCCCATCCCCCGCTTCGTCGCACGGTGCCCCCGGGCGCCATCGGCCAGGGCTATGCTCCGCGGCAATCCCAACGTGGCTGCCGCTCCCGTGCTTAAGAGCCTCTTCTTCGTCCTGCGTATCGCCTTTGCCTGGTTCGTCGCCGTCATGCTGGCGGTGGCGATCTGGGAGTCGCTGCCGGTCTTGGGCCGGCTGGACTGGCTGATCAGCATCGCCGCCACCGTGACCATGGCGCTCGTCGTCGCCGGTGCCATCTCGCACCTGGGCCGGGTCAGGCTGATCGCCGGGCATATCAACGAGGGCGTGCTCGACAACCGCCAGCGCCGACAGATCGAGATCCCGCTGGAAGCCGGCGAGGCCTTCGACCTGCTGCAGGCCGCCATCCGCGAACTGCCGCGCATCGAACACGTTGAAAGCGCCCGCGACAGCCTGCAGGTCACCGCCAAGGTCGGCCGCCCGCAGACCTACGGCCACCATCCGCTGGGCAAGTGGAACCCGCTGCTGTGGTTCGGCATTCCGCGCAACCAGATCCTGGCCACGGTCACACCCAACGCCACGACCGGCAGCGTGACCCTGATCTGCGAGCCGGAAACCCCGGCGTGGACCGACTGGTTCCTGGTGGACGACGGCACCAACTACGAGAACGCCGAAGCCATCGCCCGCGCCGTCAGCCGCCGCGTGGCCGAGTACCGCCGCGGCGAGAAGGCCGCCGCCGAGCAGACCTCGGTCGAGAAAGAGCTCACCCAGGCCAAGCTCAGCCTTCTGCATGCCCAGGTGGAGCCGCACTTTCTCTACAACACGCTGGCCAGTGCGCAACTGCTGACCCGCAGTGACCCGGAACGCGCCGAGCAGATGCTGGGCCACCTGATCCAGTACCTGCGCCGCTCGCTGCCGCGCACGCAGGACACGCCGTCCACGCTGGGCGAGGAGCTGGAGCGCGCGCTGGCCTATCTCGAAATCCTGAAGATCCGCATGGGCCACCGCCTGAACGTGCAGGTGGACGTGCCGGAGGCCCTGCGTGCCACGCCGCTGCCGTCGATGATGTTGCAGACCCTGGTGGAAAACGCGATCAAGCATGGCCTGGAGCCGCGCACCGCCGGCGGTACCGTGTGGATCCGCGCGCGCGCCAGCGACGGCGTGGTCGCCGTCACCGTGGCCGATGACGGCAACGGCTTCAGCGCCACCAGCAGCGGCACCGGCATTGGCCTGAAGAACGTGCGCGAACGCCTGCGCCTGATGTTTGGCGGGGATGCGTCGCTGGCGGTGGTCGCCAACTTTCCGGCCGGCGTGGCCGCCACGCTCAGCGTGCCGGCGGCGCCGGGCACCGCACAGGCGGGTTACACCGCACCGCCGCCGGTATCGCCGGCGGCCGCCGCAACGCCTGCCTGGTGGACCGACGCGGCGACCGCGAATGCCCCAGCGGTTCCGAGCGTCGCCTCGGCCGTTGACGCCCCCAGCGTGTCGAACGCACCGGCCTCACCTGCTGCCCCCGCAGCACCGACCAGCGAGCCGCCCTCCATCCCCGGCACCTCCGCTCCCGACGGAAGCCACGGCCATGCATGACGCACCCTGCACCGCCATCGTCGCCGAGGACGA
>CBFGOS010000322.1:0-3078 GCA_965650425.1 uncultured Lysobacter sp.
TGCGCCGGAACATGCTCTTCGAGCACGACATGCGCATTAATGCCGCCGAAGCCGAACGCGTTGACGCCGGCGCGGCGTGGCGTCGCCGCTTACGTCGACACGTGGCGCAGCGTCTTCACCACCTTCCACTGGCCGTCGACACGGCGCACCTCGAAGGTCTTGTAACGCGCCCACATGCGGTGATGGTAGGCGCTGAACTCGACCGTGCCGGCGTCCGGCGCGCTGGGGTGGAAGGCGGTCACGTCAAGGATCTCGGCGTCCTTGCCGGATGTGCCGTGATAGCTGCCCTTTTCCACGTCGGGGTTACGCACGCAATGGTTGGCCGGCACCACGAGGTGGTCCTGGCTGCCGACGCCGCGCATCACGTCCTGCGGCGGATTCTGCCCCGAGACCGACACGCACACGATCGGCATGACCGTGTTGGGGATCTCGGCATTGAGCACGGCAATGGCGACGCCATTCAACATCGGCGCGACCTTGCCATCGAACGGCGGCGCGGCCAGTTCGGGGGCGGGCGTCGCCACCTGCTTCAACGAATGCACCATCGCCAGGCCCAGAATCACCGCGATGCCGAGCATCAGGCCGACCTTGATCCGCCAGGCGCGCTTCTGCGCGGAGGACTTGCCGTAGCGCTCCTCCTCGCTGCGGAAGGGGGGCATGAGGAAGCTGGACTCGCCGGGCCGGGTGGACTCCAGCAGGCCAGCCTGGCGCAGCAGTTCGCGCGCACGCACCTGGTCGTCTGACTGCACCACCCACACGGCGGGGCGTTTGCTGTCGTCATCGCTGTAACTGAACGTGCCGCGGCGGTTGCCCTTGTAGGAGCGGCCGTCGCTGATGCGCACCTCTATGCCTTCGTCGCGCAGCAGCTGCGCGACGGCCTCGACGTTTTCGATGCGGGCGCTGCTGAAGACCTGGCGCACGGTCAGCCCTTGGTGGCGGTCTTCGGCACGACGCGGATCAGGCCTTCCTGCGCGGTGCTGGCGACCAGCTGGCCGTGGCGGTCGTAGATCTGGCCGCGGGCCAGGCCGCGTCCACCCTGCGCGCTGGGGCTGTCGATGGAGTACAGCAGCCAGTCATCGGCGCGGAACGGGCGATGGAACCACAGGGCATGGTCCAGCGAGGCCATCTGCACGTTGGGCTGGTAGTAGCTGATGCCGTGCGGGAAGGTGGCCGTGCCCAGCAGGTGGAAGTCGGAGGCGTAGGCGAGCAGGGCGCGATGCAGTTCCGGCGCGTCACCGACCGTTTCGGTGAGGCGGAACCAGACCTGCTGGTAAGGCGGGCGCTTGGGCGGGTTGAGTTCGTCGCGCGGGTACACGTGGCGGAACTCGAACGGGCCCTGGCGGGTCAGCCAGCGCTGCACCTTGATCGGCAGGGTGGCCATTACTTCGGGCGGCACCGCGGGCGCGGGCTCGATGTCGTCCGGCTTGGGTACCTCGGGCATCGACAACTGGTGCTCGCCGCCTTCCTCATCCTTCTGGAACGATGCGGCCAGGAAGAAGATCGGCTGGCCGTGCTGGATGGCGGTGACGCGGCGCACGGAGAAGCTGCCGCCGTCGCGGGTGCGGTCCACCTGGTAGACGATCGGGGCCTCGATGTCGCCGGCCTTGAGGAAGTAGGCGTGCAGCGAATGCGCGGTGCGCGGGTCGAGCATGGTGGCCTGCGCGGCCGACAGCGCCTGGCCCAAGACCTGGCCACCGAACACGTATTTTGTGCCGATGTCGCGGCTCTGGCCGCGGAACAGGTTGTCCTCGAGGCGCTCGAGCGACAGCAGTTCGATCAGCTCGGAGACGTGGGAAGTCATGGGCGTGGGGGCCGTGGCAGCAGGTCGACCAGTATACCGGTCCAGCTCCAGGCCTCTGGCGAAGCGAACGGCCTCAGGGCAGCAGCACGTCGGGCTGCAAACGCTCCAGTGGCACGGCCTGCATCACGTCCTCCCACGGGAAGCCCGGGCCCGGATCGCGTTTGCGCCGGACCTTGCGCGAGGGGTCGTCGCTGGCCTCCACCTCGGTGGTGTCCAGGTCCTCGTGGCCGGCGATCAACCGCAGACCAGGGTTCTCCGCGCGCAGGCGGTGCAGCAGCGCGATCAGCGCTTCGATCTGCTCGGCCGGGTACGGTTCATCCATGGCCTGGTGGTCGGCCGCAAGCCAGTCGGGGTAGCGGCCGCGATTGACCAGTTCGATGCCGATCGAGCGCGGGTTGTAGCCCCGGGTATGGTGGGCCACACGCTCCACCGACACGTATTGGTGCACGCTGCCGTCGCGGTCGACGTAGTAATGGCCACTGTTGCCGGTGCCCGACGTGGCGTACAGCACCTCCTCTCCGAAGCGGCGCGCCATGGCCAGGTCCGGCAACTCGGTGCAGTGGATCACCACCAGGTCCACCTGGTCGCGCGGGCGGGCGTCCAGTCGGGCTTCGTAGGGCAGCGGGTCGACGTGGATGGGCAAGGGCGGCAGGTCGGGCGACATGGGCCGGATGCTACCATTCGCCCCTGCACCGGAGCCTGCCGCGACGCGGCGCCCCCAAGCCCGCTGCCCGCGCCGCAGGCCCGACCCCGTCATCCAGCCGGATCCTTCATGCGCGGACACTGCATCCTCTCCCACGGTTTCGAAAGCGGCCCCGACGCCACCAAGGTGACGGCGCTGGCGGAGGCGGCCGAGCGCGCCGGCTGGACCCATGAGCGCCCCGACTTCACCGACCTGGATGCCCGGCGTGACGTGACGGAACTGGGCGACGTTCCCGCGCGCCTGCAGCGGTTGCTGCAACTGGCCCGCGACGCGGCCGCGCGTGGCCCGCTGGTGCTTGCCGGCTCCAGCCTGGGCGCGTACATCTCCGGGCTGGTCTCGCTGCAGGTGCCGGTAGCCGGCTTGTTCATGATGGCGCCGCCCATCCGCATGGGCCAGGCGCAACCACTGGTGGCCGCCGCCGTGCCCACCGGCATCATCCACGGCTGGCACGATGAGTTGATCCCCGCGGCCCACGTGGTGGAGTGGGCCACGCCCCGCGCCGACCGCCTGCTGCTGGTCAACGACGGGCATCGCCTGTCTGACCACGTGGAAACCAGGGCGGGCGAATTCGATG
>CBFGOS010000323.1:0-3060 GCA_965650425.1 uncultured Lysobacter sp.
GATACGGGCGATCTCTTCGATCAAGTCTTCTTCGATGGCGATATCGAAGCGGCGGGTCGGCGCCGTGACGCGCCAGCCCTGCACAGCCTCGGTCGTGCCAGTGTCACCCGCCATTCGGCTCGCGGTAGCGTCCGCGTCGCCAGCCCCATCAACAACGCCGACTCCGCTCGGAATCGCGGCAGCGCCGTCGAGCGCGGCCAGCCGCTCCACCGTGAGACCAAGCGCCCGCAAGATGCGCTCCACCTCGGCATCGGCCACCTGCAGTCCGAGCACGCGCGCCAGACGCGCGCGACGCAACACGATGGGCTGCGGCCGCGGCAGGTGCTCGGCCAGCGTCGCCTAGACCACCGGGCCCGGCGCACCGCCAGCGACTTCCACGATCAGACGCGTCGCATATTCCATGGCGATGCGCGGCAGCTCCGGGTCCACGCCGCGTTCGAACCGGTGGCCGGCATCGGTATGCAGGCCCAGCTTGCGGCCACGGCCGATGATCGCCGCCGGCGCGAAGTGTGCCGACTCGAGGAACACGTTCTTCGTCGTATCGGTGACGCGCGTATCGAAGCCGCCCATCACGCCGGCCAGCGCCACGGCGCGGTCGGCGTCGGTGATGACCACGAACTGGTCGTCCAACGTGACGTCACGACCGTCCAGCAGCTTCAGCGCCTCGCCTGCGCGCGAACGTCGCACGCCCACCGGGCCCTGCAGAAGGTCGCGGTCGAAGGCATGCATCGGCTGCCCCAGTTCGATCATCACGTACTGGGTCACGTCCACCAGGAACGACACCGGGCGGATGCCGCTGCGGCGCAGGCGCTCGGCCATCCACACCGGCGTGCTGACCGCGGCGTTGACGCCCTCGATCACCCGGCCGACATAACGCGGCGCGTCCGCGCCCGCGTTGAGCTCGATGGCCAGTACTTCGTCGTTGAGCGCCGGCATCGGCGTCGCATCGAAATGCGCGACTTCGCCACCGCACGCAGCCGCCACGTCATAGGCGATGCCGCGCACGCCGAAGCAGTCGGCACGGTTGGGCGTGAGCTTGATCTCGATGCTGGCATCCGGCAGACCGAGGTAGTCGGCCAGCGGCGTGCCCACCGGCGCATCGGCCGGCAGCTCCAGCAGACCCGACGCATCGGCGTCGATGCCCAGTTCCTTGGCCGAGCACAGCATGCCGGCTGATTCCACGCCACGCAGCTTGGCCGCCTTGATGTTGATGCCGCCCGGCAGCACCGCGCCGACCTGCGCCAGCGGCGCCCTCAGGCCCGCACGCGCGTTCGGCGCGCCGCACACGATCTGCACCGTGCCGTTGCCGGTGTCGACCTGGCACACCTGCAACCGGTCGGCTTCGGGGTGCTTCTCGGCGCTGACGATCTGCGCCACGACCACGCCGTCCAGCGACTCGCCCAGCGGCGTGACCTCTTCCACCTCCAGCCCGATCGCAGTCAGCGTCGCGGCAAGTTCATCGCGCGTCGCGGTGGTCGGCACATGGTGGCGCAGCCAGTTCTCGGAGAATTTCATCGTGAATCCATCTGGTTCCGTCGAAGGCGCGGCGGTTACCGCGCCCGTCCGGCAGCCGAAGCCGCCAACCCTTCAATCCGGTCCGGGGCCATGCAGACCCGCCCCGTCGGCCGCATTGCGCGTTGACGCGCCACGCGGCCTGTCGCCGTCACGCAAACTGCTTCAGGAAGCGCACGTCGCTCTCGAAGAAGCTGCGCAGGTCGTCCACGCCGTAGCGCAGCATCGTGAAGCGCTCCACGCCCAGACCGAAGGCATAACCGGTGTACTTCTCCGGGTCGATGCCGACATTGCGCAGCACGTTGGGGTGGACCATGCCGCAGCCCAGCACCTCCAGCCAGCGGGTGCTGCCATCGGCCTGTTGCCAGGCGATGTCCACTTCGGCCGAGGGCTCGGTGAACGGGAAGTAGCTCGGGCGGAAACGCATCTCGAAATCGCGCTCGAAGAACGCGCGCACGAACTCGGCCAGCGTGCCCTTGAGGTCGGCGAAGCTGGCGTGCTCGTCCACCAGCAGGCCTTCGACCTGGTGGAACATCGGCGTGTGCGTCTGGTCGCTGTCGCTGCGGTACACCTTGCCGGCGGCGATCATGCGCAGCGGCGGTCCGCTCTGGGCGGCCACTGCGTCGAGCATGTAACGCACCTGCACGCCCGAGGTGTGCGTGCGCAGCAGGCGACCATCCCCAAAGTAGAAAGTGTCGTGCATCGCGCGCGCCGGGTGGTGCGGCGGGAAGTTCAGTGCTTCGAAGTTGTGCCAGTCGTCCTCGATCTCGGGGCCGGTGGACAGCTCGAAGCCCAGTCGCCCGAAGATGTCGACGATCCGCTCCAGCGTGCGGCTCACGGGATGCAGGCCACCGCGCGCCCCATTGAGGCCCGGCAGGGTCACATCGATGGTCTCGCTGGCCAGGCGCGCATCGAGCGCGACGTCGTCCAGTGCGGTCTTCCGCTGAGCCAGCGCATCACCCAGCAGATCACGCGCCTTGTTGATCGCCTCGCCAGCGGCCTTGCGCTGGTCCGCCGGCAAAGCGCCCAGCGCCTTGAGCTGCGCGGTCACGCTGCCGGACTTGCCCAGCAGCGCCACGCGCAACGCCTCGATCGCCTCGGGCGAGGACGCGGCGGCGATGTCGGCCAGTGCCTGCTGCGTCAGTGATTCGATTCCACTCATGTTCCATCGAACCTCAAAGAATTCCTGCTGCCCCTCGCGGGCATTCGCCCGCTCCGCGCCAGTGCGCGGGCCCGACCACGGGACAGCACCGCGGTCGGAAGCGCCAGTTCACGGCGCCCCAAAAAGCAATGGGGAAGGACTTGCGCCCTTCCCCATGCGTGTACTTCATTGTCTTCGACCTGCGGCCGGACCGGCACCGGAGTGCACCACCGTCCGCGGCCTGCGACAAATTACGCCGCGAGCGCGCCCTTCGCCTTCTCCGCCAGGGCGGCAAAGCCGTCGGCGTCGTGCACGGCGATGTCCGCCAGCACCTTGCGGTCCAGGGTGATGCCGGCCTTCATCAGGCCGTTCATGAAGCGGCTGTAGCTCATGCCGTTGATGCGGGC
>CBFGOS010000324.1:0-3053 GCA_965650425.1 uncultured Lysobacter sp.
ACCACGGTGGTCTGCGACCCGGCCGCGCCGCTGGACTGCAGTAGCCCGGAGGCCTTCGTGCGCTCGGTTTGGCCGCATGCGCGCAAGGCCGCGGAGGAACTGGGCGTGCCCGCCAAGGCATTGGTGGCGCAAGCTGCGTTGGAGACGGGCTGGGGACGCCGCCTGGTGGGGGCCGGTGGTGATGTGACATCGCACAATCTGTTCGGCATCAAGGCCGGCCGGTCGTGGGACGGCGCGCGCGTCAGCTCGGCCACCCATGAGTACGTCGGCGGCGTGCGCGTCAGCGAGCGCGCCAATTTCCGCGCTTACGGCTCGACCGCGGAAAGCTTCGCCGATTACGCGCGCCTGCTGCAGGGATCGCGCTATGCCTCGGCACGCGGAACGGGCGACGACGTGCACCGTTTTGCATCGGCATTGCAGTCGGCCGGCTATGCCACCGACCCGAGCTACGCCGCCAAGATTTCCGCCATTGCCAATGGCGCCACGCTACGCCGCGCGCTTGACGCGCTGCCGACCACCACCCGGGGCTGACGACCATGGCCGACGTGCTCTCCACCGGCAGTTCCGCACTCCTCGCCTTCCAGCGTGCGCTCTCGACCGTGAGCCACAACGTGGCCAACGCGGCCACGCCCGGCTACAGCCGGCAGCGCGTGGAACTGGAAGCGCGACCCGGTTACGGCGCGAGCCAGTCGGCCATCGGCAATGGCGTGGACGTGGCGCGCCTGCAACGCCTGGCCGATGGCCTGGTGTTCGCCCGGCAGGTGGACAGCAGCGGCGAACTGGGCCGCCTGACCCAACTGGCCGACCTGTCCTCGCGCGTGGACAAGCTGGTTTCCAATCCAACCACCGGCCTGGCCACCAGCTGGTCGGCATTCTTCAGTGCCGCCAAGGGCGTTGTGGCCGACCCGACGTCGGCCGCCGCGCGCAGCCAGCTGCTCACCACCGGCGAGCAACTGGCCACGCGCTGGCGCACGCTGGACAGCCACCTGGCCCAGGTCGGCGCCGACACCGAAGCGCGCCTGCAAGGCCAAGTCGCCGCGGCCAACCAGCTGGCAGGCGAGATCGCCCTGCTCAACCGCGACATCATTTCCGCTGGCGTCAATGTCGCCCCCGACCTGCTGGACCAGCGCGAACTGCGCGTCGGCCAGCTGTCCGCGCTGGTGGGTGGCACCGCCGTGCTGCAGGACGACGGTGCGCTCAACGTCTTCACGGCCGGTGGCCAACCGATGGTGCTGGGCACCAAGGCGATGCCGCTGACCACCGCCGCCGACCCGTACCAGGCCGATCGCTCGCAGTTGGCCCTGCAGACGCCGGGCGGCACCATTGCGTTGCCGCAGGGCGCGGTTTCCGGCGAGATCGGTGGTTTGATGGAATTCCGCAGCAGCACGCTCGATCCGGCTCGCGCCGAGCTCGGGCGCCTGGCCACCGCCTTTGCCGAGACGTTCAACGCCGTCCAGCGTAGTGGCGTGGATTACACCGGCGCGCCGGGCAGCGACTTCTTCACCGTGCCTGCGCCGCACATCAACGAGCACGCGGCCAACACCGGCAACGCGAGCTTCAGCACGCGGGTGGCTGACGTTGGCGCCTTGACCGGCCACGACCTGGTGCTGCGCTTTGACGGTGCCAACTGGAGCGCCATCCGAGCCGAGACCGGACAGGCCGTCAGCGTGGCAGGCACGGGTACCGCCGCAGACCCGCTGCGCGTGGAAGGCGTGGAGCTGGTCGTGTCGAACACGGCTGCGGCCGGCGACCGGTTCATGCTGCGGCCGACGGCCGACGCGGCCGCTGGCATCCAGGTAGCGATCTCCGATCCGGGACGCATCGCGGCCGCCGCGCCCATGACCGTGGGCCTGGACAGCGGCAACCTGGGCAGCGTGACGGGCGGCACCGCGCGTATCACCGATGCCACGGCCTTCGCTTCGTTCAGCGGCGCCAGCATCAGCTTCATCGACGCCAATACCTACAGCATCGACGGGGGTCCGCCGGTGACGTATGCGCCCGGCGACACCATCACCGGCACCGGCTGGTCGCTGGTGCTGAATGGCACGCCCGCGGCAGGGGACGAGATCACGCTGGGTCGCACCGGTCCGCGTTCGTCGGACAACGCCAATGCGCGCCTGCTTGCCGCGGTGGATGGCCAGGACGTACTCGATGGCGGGCGCGTGGACGTCACATCAGCGATGACGCAACTCACCGCGCGCGTGGGCAGCGGTGCCCGGCACGCCGAGCTCAACCTCAATGCCCAGCAGGCCATCCATGACCAGGTCGTGGCCGAACGCGAGTCTGTGTCCGGCGTGAACCTCGATGAGGAAGCGGCCAACATGCTGCGCTTCCAGCAGGCCTACCAGGCGGCCGCCCAGGTGATTGCCACGGCCGACACCATGTTCCAGTCACTGCTCGGCGCCGTGCGCCGCTGACGTCGCGAAGGAGGCCCCATGACCGTGCGCCTGTCCACCGAAAGCCTGCACATGCAGGGGCTCAGTAGCCTGCTCGCGCGGCAGGCCGACATCGCCCGCACCCAGCAGCAGCTCACCAGCGGATCCAAGCTGACCCAGGCGAAGGATGACCCCATTGGCATGGCCACCGCGCAGCGCCTGGACCACATGCAGGCCGCGCTGGAGCAGTTTGGCCGCAACGCCGACCGCGTCGACCACCGGCTGCGCCTGCATGAAAACGCCCTGCAGGATGCCAACGACAACCTCACCCGTGCGCGCGAGCTAGCCATCCAAGCCAACAGCGCCGCGCTGTCGCCCGCCGACCGCAAGGCCATTGCGGCGGAGGTGCTGCAACTGCGACAGAACCTGCTGGACATCGCCAATCGCGACGATGGCAACGGCCGGCGTCTGTTCGCCGGCACGCAGGACGGCGTCACCCCGTTCGTGGACAACGCGGGCACCGTGGCCTACCACGGTGACGATGGGCGCAACCGCGTCGACGTGGCACCCGACGTCGCCATCACCGACGGCGATCCGGGCAGCGCGGTATTCATGCGCGTGCGCACGGGCGACGGGCACGTGCGTGGCACGGCCAGCGCTACCAACACTGGCGGCGGT
>CBFGOS010000325.1:0-3044 GCA_965650425.1 uncultured Lysobacter sp.
GCACGGCCTTCAGGCGCTTCTCAAAGTCGCCGCGATACTTGGTGCCGGCGACCAGCGCGCCGAGGTCGAGCGCGTAGATGACGGCGTCGCGCAGCACCTCCGGCACGTCGCCTTCGACGATGCGCTTGGCCAAGCCTTCGGCCAGGGCGGTCTTGCCCACGCCGGCCTCGCCCACGTACAGCGGGTTGTTCTTGCGGCGGCGGCAGAGGACCTGGATGGTGCGCTCCACCTCGTCGGCGCGGCCCACCAGCGGGTCGATCTTGCCGTCCCGGGCGGCCTGGTTGAGGTTGCTGGCAAATTCCGCCAGGGCATCGGACTTGCCCTCGCCCTCCCCGCCTTCGGCCGGGCGCGATTCGCCCTCCTCGTGCGGGTGCTGCGGCTCGTCGTCGCCGTGCTTGGCGATGCCATGGGAGATGTAGTTGACGACGTCCAGCCGCGCCACGTCCTGCTGGTTGAGGAAATAGACGGCGTGGGAGTCCTTTTCGCCGAAGATGGCCACCAGCACGTTGGCGCCGGTGACTTCCTTCTTGCCCGAGGACTGGACGTGGTAGACCGCCCGCTGCAGCACCCGCTGGAAGCCCAGGGTGGGCTGGGTGTCGCGATCGATGTCCGCTGGGAGCACTGACACCGAGGTGGCGATGGCCTGTTCCAGGTCCGTTCGCAACCGCGGGAAGTCCACGTTGCAGGCCTTGAGCACCTGCTCGGCGGAGGGGTTGTCCAGGAGTGCCAGCAGCAGGTGCTCGACCGTCATGTACTCATGGCGCGCCTCTCGGGCGCGCTTGTAGCACTGGCCGATGCTGTATTCGAGATCCTTGCTGAACATGGGGCGCAAGCCTCCAAAAAAGCTACTGCGGTCCTAGATGGGGACACGCAAGGTGCTTTTCCATGCGCCCCCCTTTCGGTACGTCCCGACCGGATCGACTGGGGTCAAAGACCCCGCCTACTGGTCAGTACGTCCCTTGGGACCGTTTTAGGCCTTTTCCATCGTACACAGCAAGGGGTGCTGGTTGAGCCTTGAGTATTCATTCACCTGCGCGACCTTGGACTCGGCCACCTCGCGGGTAAAGACGCCGCACACGCCCCGGCCACGGGTATGGACGTGGAGCATGATCTGGGTGGCTTTCTCGAGGTCCATCGGAAAGAAGCGCATCAACACGTCCACCACGAAATCCATCGGGGTGTAGTCGTCGTTGAGCAGCAGCACCGAGTACAACGGGGGGCGGGCGAGCTCCGGTTTACCGGTTTCCACCAGTACGCCGTGGTGGTGGTCATGGTCGGTCTGCTTGGCCATCCGGCCATTATAACGCCGGGCCTGCGTCCTACCCGCCGCGTGATTGACGGAGTATCACGCGGCCCCGAGGGAACCCTCAGCAACCACGAACCATGGGGCCCGCTCGCGTCCCGACGGGCGCCGCCCGTCCCGGCCTGCCGATTGCGGCACCCTCAACCGTCCTCCCCGAGCCTTGCCGGGCATAGGCCGGGAGGGACCGCGAAGCACCGTAATTCCGATCCAGCCTCGAGGGCGGCGATGGACGGTCATCGCCCGCCGCGACACAATGCGGCTTCCATTATCCAGGGGGACGTTCCATGCACCTGCGTCACAGTCTGTTGCTGCCCGCCGCATTGCTGCTTTCCGCCGTCACCCTGCCCGCTATGGCGTCCGATGGCTCGGTAAAGACGCGCCTGGACGCACGTGGCATCAAGTACGACGTGGACGGCGATGGCGACTACAAGGTCACCTACAACTACTCCAAGGAAGGGCGGACCCAGCTGGTGTTTGTTTCCGGTGGGACGCAATCGGTAGGCGGCTTCTCCGTCCGCGAGATCTTCTCCCCCGCCGGACGCGTTGGAAAGGACGGCATCGACGGTGGCAAGGCCCTTGAACTGCTGGGCGAGAGCCGCCAGAACAAGCTGGGCAGCTGGGAGCTGGCCGGCGACGTGCTGTACTTCGTGCTGAAGATGCCGGACAACATCGACGCGTCCGAACTGGAATCGGCCATGGACATCGCCGCGCAGACCGCGGACGACATGGAGTTGGAGCTGTCCGGCGACCGCGACGAGCTGTAAACCCGCCGCCGGGGTCACCTCGAAGCCCCGTGCGGCGTAGCCGGCGGGGTTTCGCCTTTTCGCCCCCAATCCTGACAAGAGACGACTCCACCATGACCTATCGCCAACCCCCTTTCTTGCAACCCGATGTGACCGTCGCCACGGTCGTGGTGGCCGACGGGCGCCTGCTCATGGTGGAAGAGACGGTCGGCGGCCAGCGCGTGCTCAACCAGCCTGCTGGCCACCTGGAGCCCGACGAGAGCCTGGTGGAGGCGGCCCTGCGGGAAACGCGCGAGGAAACGGGCTGGGACGTCCGGCTGACGGGTTTTATCGGCGCATACCAGTGGAAGGCGCCAACGCAGGCCGACGGTAGCGGCGGGCGCCACTACCTGCGCTTTGCCTTTGCCGCAGAGCCGCTCCAACACGATCCAGCCCGACCGCTGGACGAAGGCATCGTGCAGGCGCTGTGGCTGACGCCGATGGAACTGCAAGCCGAGTCGGCGCGCCACCGCAGCCCGTTGGTGTGGCGTACGGCGGCGGACTTCCTCGCCGGTCGCCGGCAGCCTCTCGACGTGCTGCAACACCTGGCATGAGCGGCATTCGCACCATCGTGGGAATGTCTGGCGGCGTGGACTCGTCCGTCGCGGCATTATTGCTACGTGACGCCGGCGAACCCATCGCCGGACTGTTCATGCAAAACTGGGCAGATGACGGCAGCGGCGAATGCCGCGCCGAGGACGACCGGCGCGATGCGGTGGCGGTGTGCGGACGGCTGGGCATCCCGATCTACTTCCGCGACTTTTCCGGCGAGTACTGGAAAGGCGTGTTCGCGCACTTCCTGGCCGAGTATGCCGCCGGGCGCACGCCCAACCCGGACGTGCTCTGCAACCGCGAGATCAAGTTCAAGCATTTCCTCGACGCGGCCCACGACCTGGGCGCCGAGTTCATCGCCACGGGCCACTACGCCCGCGTGGCCGAAGATGCCGGGCGTTTCCACT
>CBFGOS010000326.1:0-3041 GCA_965650425.1 uncultured Lysobacter sp.
GACGGCATCCCCCGCACCCGCCTGCTACGTCGCTCGAGGTTGTACCGCACGCCCGCATGGGGCGTGACCGCGCAGGCGGACTTCGTGAACGCCTGCGCCCTGGTGGAAACGTCCCTGCCGCCACTGGAACTGCTGCACGCGTTGCTGCAATTGGAACGCGAGGCCGGCAGGGAACGCCGCGCCGACGGCAGCGACCGCTGGGGCCCGCGCACGTTGGACCTCGACCTGCTGTTGTACGGTGATTCCGCCGTCGACCTGCCCGGCCTGCACGTTCCGCATCCGCGCCTGGCCGAGCGCGCCTTTGCCCTGGTGCCATTGGTGGAAGTGGCGCCGGATGCGATCATTCCCGGCATCGGTCCTGCGGCGCATGCGCTGGCGGCACTGGTGACCGACGATATCCAGGTCCTGGAAGGCGTGCGCTGCCCAGACCCGGCCATCGACACACCCGCCCGCGCACCAAGGGCGACCGACCACCACGGAATGGGCTGACGCCATGTACACCTCCACCCCCCAGGACAAACCCTGGACCGTGCCGGCACTGGCCGATGCCAAGCGGGAAGGCCGCAAGCTGGTGATGCTCACCTGCTATGACGCGGGTTTCGCTCGCACCCTGGACGCCAGTGGCATCGATCTGGTGCTGATCGGTGACTCCCTCGGCATGGTGGTGCAGGGGCACGACAGCACATTGCCCGTAACCGTCGAGGACATTGCCTACCACACCGCCTGCGTGAAGCGCGGCCTTTCGAAGGCGCTGGTCGTGGCGGACCTGCCATTCCAGGCCGATGCCACGCCGGAGCGGGCGCTGGATGCGTCCACACGCCTGCTGCAGGCCGGCGCGGCCATGGTCAAGCTGGAGGGCGCCGGCCACAAGCTGGACGTGATCCGTTTCCTGGTCGACCGCGAGATTCCCGTTTGTGCGCACTTGGGCCTGACGCCGCAGTCGGTATTGCGATTGGGCGGCTACAAGGTGCAGGGGCGCGACGACGCCACCGCCGCCCGCCTGCGCGAGGATGCGCGGGCCGTGGCCGAAGCCGGTGCCGCGATGCTCGTGCTGGAGTGCGTCCCAAGCGCATTGGCCGCGCGGATCACGGCCGACCTGGCCATCCCGACCATCGGCATCGGGGCCGGGCCCGCTTGCGACGGACAGGTACTGGTCCTGCATGACCTGCTGGGTGTCAACAGCGGCCACCGTCGCCCGCGTTTCGTGAAGGATTTCCTGGCCGAGGGCGGTTCCATTGCCGGTGCCATGCAGGCCTATGCCGAAGCGGTGCGCAATGGCACCTTCCCCGACGCCGAACACTCCTACGCCTGACCCGGGCGGCCCCCAACCGAAGACCCCGCCGATGATCGAGACCGTCCATGACCTGGCGACGCTGCGCAGCCGCGTGGCCGAATGGAAGCGCGCTGGCCTGCGCGTGGCGCTGGTACCTACCATGGGCAACCTGCACGCAGGCCACTTCTCACTGATCGAGTTGGCGCGCAAGCATGCTGATCGTGTGGTCGCCAGCGTGTTCGTCAACCCGACCCAGTTCGGGCCCAACGAGGACTTCGCCCGCTACCCGCGTACCCCGGAGGCCGATGCCGAAGGACTGGGCGCCGCAGGCTGCGACCTGCTGTGGCTGCCGTCGGTGGAGGCCATGTATCCCTACGGCGCGGAGGCCGCCGTCAGCGTCCGGGTGCCCGACGTCACCGCCACGCTGGAAGGCGCGCATCGCCCCGGGCATTTCGATGGGGTGGCCACGGTGGTGTCGCGGCTGTTCCTGCAGGTCCAGCCGGACGTGGCGGTGTTTGGCCGCAAGGACTACCAGCAGTTGGCCGTGATCCGGTACATGGTCCGTGACATGGCGTTCCCGGTGGAACTGGTCGCCGCGCCGACCTTCCGGGCCGAGGACGGCCTGGCGCTCAGCTCGCGCAACCAGTACCTGTCGGCACAGGAACGGGGCCGGGCACCCAGCATCCATCGCATCCTGCAGGCGATGCGAGCGGCAGTGCAGGGCGGCTCCCCGCGCGACCGCGTGGAAGCCGCCGCCGCGGACGCACTGACGGTCGACGGGTTCCAGGTCGACTACGCCGTGGTCCGTACGCCGGATCTGCGTGAACCGGTGGACGGCGAGCCGGGCCCCCGGGTGGCCTTGATCGCCGCGCGACTGGGCAGCACCCGGCTGATCGACAACCTCGAATTCGACGCCTGAACGGCTGATCAGCCAGCCGACCGGCCGCTGAACCGGTGCCCGGCGGATGTTGCATTGCGCCATCGGCTGGTAGAATCCTGCCGTCACCCGCGACCCCCTGCGGATTGAGTACGCACATGCAACTGAACCTGCTCAAGGCCAAGATCCACCGTGCCACCGTCACCCACGCCGAGCTGCATTACGAAGGCTCGTGCGCCATCGACGGCCGCCTGCTCGATATCTCGGGCATCCGCGAGTACGAGCAGATCCACATCTACAACATCAACAGTGGCCACCGCTTCTCGACCTATGCGATCCGCGCCGAAGAGGGCAGCGGCATCATCTCGGTCAACGGCGCCGCTGCGCACTGCGCGCAGGTCGGCGATCTGGTGATCATCTGCGCCTACGGTGTGTGCGACGAGGCCGAGGCGGCCAAGTACAAGCCGACCATGGTGTACGTGGACCGCGACAACCGCCTGACCCACACCAACCACTCGATCCCCGCACAGGCCGCCTGATCGGTACATGGCCACGACCAACGGGCTGGATGGACTGACTTCCCTCGCGGCCCGTCTGGACGGGGTCAGCACCACCTCGCTTGTCGCGGCCGATCCAGGTCGTGCCACCGGGTTCGCCGTTCGCGCGGGCCCGGTGTATGCCAATTTCGCCCGCCAGCGGTACGACCGCGAGGCGCTGGAAGCACTTTTCGCGCTGGCTGAGTCCGTGGATGCGCCCGGGCGCCTGCGTGCGCTGTTTGGCGGCGAGCCGGTGAACCAGACCGAAGGCCGCGCGGCGCTGCATACCGCCCTGCGTGGCGACCTGACCGGAACCGAATCCGGGCGCGAGGCGCACGCGCAGGCCGTGGCGGTG
>CBFGOS010000327.1:0-3032 GCA_965650425.1 uncultured Lysobacter sp.
CCGTCGCCGATGCCCTGCTGCACAATCGTGGCGGTGACGTCCGCAATCAGCCAGGCCGGTGTCGGACAGCCGACCTGATCGGCAACGACACGCAATTCATCGCGCTCGGCACCCAGCCGCAGCATGGTGCGCAGGAAATTGTGGCCGTGCAGGCCATAGACCCAGGCCGTGCGCAGAATCAGATGGCGCGCGCGACTGCGGCGAATCGCCTCTTCGCCGGCCAGCTTGCTCTGCCCGTACACGCCCAGCGGCGCCGTCGGGTCGGTCGGCAGGTACGGCTTCGTCCCCGTGCCATCGAAGACGTAGTCGGTCGAGTAATGCACCAGCGGCACGCCGCACGCGGCACAGGCCATTGCCAGCTCCTCCACCGCGCCCGCATTGGCGCGGAACGCGGCCTCGCGTTCGGTCTCCGCCTTGTCCACCGCGGTCCACGCCGCCGCATTGACCACGAGGTCGGGCGAAAGGCGTTCCACCATGCGTCCAGCGTCGCCGGCGATGGACAGGTCCAGCGCCTCGCACGGCCCGCCATCCGGCAGCACACCGCCGCGCGTGGTGGTGATCACCTCTCCCAGTGGTGCCAGGCTGCGACGCAGTTCGTGGCCCACCTGGCCGTTACCGCCGATCAGCAGGATGCGCACGTCACGCCCCTGGGTAGACCGGCAGCCGCTCGGCCGGGATGTCGGCCAGCAGCGGCGCCACCGCATCCTTCGCGGACAGCGATGGCGCGGCCACCGGCCAATCGATGCCCAGCGCGGGGTCGTCCCAACGCACATTCGCGTCGGCCGCCGGGTCGTAGGTCGCGGTGCACAGGTAGGTGAACAGCGCGTGCTCGCTCAATGCGACGAAGCCATGCGCAAAGCCTTCCGGAATCCAGAAATGGCGCTTGTTCTCTGCGCTCAGCAGCACCGCCGTCCACTTACCGAACGTCGGCGAGCCGCGGCGGATGTCGACCGCAACGTCCCACACTTCGCCTTCCAGCACCGATACATACTTGCCCTGGGGATTCGGCCACTGGTAGTGCAGGCCGCGCAATACGCCACGCGCCGAACGCGAGACGTTGCCCTGCACAAAGTTCGGGGCCAACCCCAGCGGCGCCAGCTTGTCGTGGTTGAACGACTCGAAGAAATAGCCGCGGTCGTCGCCGAACACGCGCGGCTCGAACACCAGGCAACCCGGCAGGTCGGTTTCAATAATTTTCATGGCGCCTCAGGGCACGTAGCCGCGATCGATCAGGCTGAGCAGGTACTGCCCGTAGCCGTTCTTGCTGAGCGGCTTGGCCAGCCGGATCAGGTCGTCGTTGTTGATCCACCCGTTGTTCCAGGCGATTTCTTCCGGGCAGCACACGCGCAGGCCCTGACGGGCTTCGATCGTCTCGATGTAGTTGGACGCTTCCAGCAGCGACTGGTGCGTTCCCGTGTCCAGCCAGGCATAGCCGCGGCCCAGGCGCTCCAGGTGCAGTGCACCTTCCTCGAGGTAGCACTTGTTGAGGTCGGTGATTTCCAGCTCGCCGCGCGGCGAAGGCTTCAGGTTCGCCGCGAAGTCGCTGGCCCGCCCGTCGTAGAAGTACAGGCCCGTCACCGCATAGTTGGAGCGGGGCTTGGACGGTTTCTCCTCCAGGCCCACCACGCGCCCTTGGTCGTCAAATTCGGCCACGCCATAGCGCTCCGGGTCCTTGACCCAATAGCCGAATACGGTCGCCCCCTCCTGCCGCTCATCCGCGCGCCGCAGCATCGCGGTCAGGCCAGGGCCGTGGAAGATGTTGTCGCCCAGCACCAGGCAGCTGGGGCTGCCGGCCAGGAACTCGCGCCCGATCAGGAACGCCTGCGCCAGCCCGTCGGGACTCGGCTGCACGGCGTACTCGATCTTCATCCCCCACTGCGAGCCATCGCCCAGCAACGCCTTGAACAGCGCCTGTTCGTGCGGGGTATTGATCACCAGCACTTCGCGGATGCCCGCCAGCATCAACACGCTGAGCGGGTAGTAGATCATCGGCTTGTCGTACACCGGCAGCAGTTGCTTGCTGATGGCCTGGGTGATCGGGTACAGCCGCGTGCCCGAACCACCCGCGAGGATGATGCCCTTGCGACCACTGGTCGACACGACCGGAACATGCGCGGTCATGCCGCGCCCCCGATGCGCTCCAGGCGGTAGCTGCCATCCAGCACGCGCTGCACCCACGGCTGGTTGTCCAGGTACCAGTCCACCGTGCGCGCGATGCCCTCCTCGAACGTCACCGACGGTGCCCAGCCCAGCTCGGATTGCAGCTTGCTCGCATCGATCGCGTAGCGGCGGTCATGGCCCGGGCGGTCCTTGACGTAGGTGATCAGCGACTCGCGCGCACGGCCGTCGGCCAGCGGGCGGCGCTGGTCCAGCAACGCGCAGATCGCCTTGACCACGGTGATGTTGGTGCGCTCGGCGTCGCCGCCCACGTTGTAGGTCTCGCCCACGCGGCCGGCCTCCAGCACGCGGCGGATCGCGGCGCAGTGATCGCCCACGTACAGCCAGTCGCGCACGTTCAGGCCATCGCCGTACACCGGCAGCGGCTCGCCGGCCAGCGCCTTGGCGATCACCAGCGGAATGAGCTTTTCGGGGAATTGGTACGGGCCGTAGTTGTTGCTGCAGTTGGTGGTCAGCACCGGCAACCCGTACGTGTGGTGGAAGGCGCGCACCAGGTGGTCGGACGCGGCCTTCGACGCCGAGTACGGCGAATTGGGCGCATACGCCGTGGTCTCGGTGAACTTGCCGGTGTCCCCCAGCGTGCCGTACACCTCGTCGGTCGACACGTGCAGGAACCGGAACGCGTCACGCGCCGGCGCATCCAGCGACTTCCAGTAGTCGCGGGCCTTCTCCAGCAGGGCCAGGGTGCCGACCACGTTGGTCTGCACGAAGGCCGCCGGGCCGTCGATGGAGCGGTCGACGTGGCTCTCGGCGGCAAAGTTGATCACCGCGTCCGGCTGGTGCTCGCGCAGCAGGCGCTCGACCAGCGCGGCGTCGCCGATGTCGCCCTGCACGAAGACGTGGAGCGGGTCATG
>CBFGOS010000328.1:0-3030 GCA_965650425.1 uncultured Lysobacter sp.
CAGGTGGATCGAGGAGATGCCGATGATCGCCATCGCCAGCTTCACCTTGAGCACGCTGGCGTTGACGTGGCTCAGCCATTCCGGCTGGTCGGGGTGGCCCTGCAGGCGCAGGCGCGAGACGAAGGTCTCGTAGCCGCCGACGATCACCATCACCAGCAGGTTGGAGATCATCACCACGTCGATCAGTCCGAGCACGATCAGCATGATCCCCTGCTCGCTGAGCGAGGCGGCGTCCTGGATCAGGTGCAGCAGCTCCTTCAGGAACAGGAACACATAGACGCCCTGCGCCGCGATCAGGCCCAGATAGAGCGGCAGCTGCAGCCAGCGTGAGCTGAAGATCAGGGCGGGCAGGGGGTTGAGCGAGGGGCGGGACTGGGACATGGGCACGGCAACGGGTGGCGTGAAAGTGCCCTAGGGTAGCGGCGCGCCCGGCCTGCGCCAACGGCCAGCGGGAGTCGCGGAACCCTGCCGCCACACCGCGTACACTCGCCCTTCCCCCGCCCGGAGCCAC
Organism: uncultured Lysobacter sp.; assembly: GCA_965650425.1. Lineage (GTDB taxonomy): Bacteria > Pseudomonadota > Gammaproteobacteria > Xanthomonadales > Xanthomonadaceae > Aerolutibacter. The sequence goes on from CBFGOS010000328.1 coordinate 512, forward strand.
GGCATGATCGAGCTGTACTACTGGCCCACGCCCAACGGCCACAAGATCACCCTCTTCCTGGAAGAGGCAGGTGTGCCCTACACCGTGCACCCGGTGGACATCGGCGCCGGCGACCAGTTCAAGCCGGAGTTCCTGGCCTTCTCGCCCAACAACAAGATGCCGGCGATCATCGACCGCGCGCCCGCGGACGGCGGCGCCCCGATCAGCGTGTTCGAGTCGGGCGCGATCCTGCAGTACCTCGCCGCCAAGACCGGGCGCTTCCTGCCCGCCGACCCACGCGCGCGCATCGAGGCCAGCGAATGGCTGTTCTGGCAGGTGGCCGGCCTCGGGCCGATGACCGGCCAGTACGGCCATTTTCACGTCTACGCCCCCGAGGACATCGCCTACGCCAAGGACCGCTACCGGCGCGAAGTGCTGCGCCTGCTGGGGGTGCTCGACCGGCGCCTGGAGGGCCGCGCGTTCGTGGCCGGCGACGAGTACTCCATCGCAGACATGGCCATCCACCCGTGGATCAACCCGTACACCAAGGCGCCGCTGGACCTGTCCGGCTTCGCCCACCTCAACCGCTGGCACGCCGATGTCGCTGCCCGCCCCGCCGTGCAGCGTGCGTACGCGCTCGCCGACCGGTACGGCGCGCAACGCGAGATGACCGCCGAGATGCGCAAAAACCTGTTCGGAACCCCGACCCCGTAAGCCATGAACAACAGCCTCCGCCGCGGCCTCGCCGCCAGCCTGCTCGCCATGTCAATGATCGCCCCCGCCGCCGTTGCCGCGACCACCTCGCCCGCGCCCGGCAAGCTCACCCTCGAAGCCATCACCGGCAGCACCTCGCTCTCCGGCCCAAGCCTGATGAAGGCGAAGGTCGCGCCCGACGGAAGCCGCGTGACCTTCCTGCGCGGTAAGGACGGCGACAAGAACCGCCTGGACCTGTGGGCCTACGACATCGCGACCGGCACCACCGCGATGCTGGTCGATTCCAACGACGTCCTGCCCGGCGCCGAGGTGCTCAGCGACGAGGAAAAGGCGCGCCGCGAACGCCAGCGCATCGCCTCGCTCAGCGGCATTGTCGATTACCAGTGGTCGCCAGACGGCAAGACGCTGCTGTTCCCGCTGGGCGGCGAGCTGTATCTCTATGACCTGAGCAAGCCCGGAAAGGCCGGGGTGCGCAAGCTGACGAATGGCGAAGGCTTCGCCACCGACCCCAAGCTCTCGCCCAAGGGCGGCTTCGTCAGTTTCATCCGTGAGCGCAATTTGTGGGTGATCGACCTGGCCACCGGCAAGAGCGCGCAGCTCACGAAGGACGGCAGCGCGGTGATCGGCAATGGCGTGGCCGAGTTCGTCGCCGACGAGGAAATGGACCGCCACACCGGCTACTGGTGGGCGCCGGACGACAGCGCCATCGCCTTCGCCCGGATCGACGAGACCCCGGTGCCGGTGCAGAAGCGCTACGAGGTGTATCCGGACCGCACCGAGGTGATCGAGCAGCGCTACCCCGCCGCCGGCGACAAGAACGTACTGGTGCAGCTGGGCGTCATCGCGCCCAAGGCCGGGGCGAAGCCCGCGTGGATCGACCTGGGCAAGGAGACCGATATCTACCTCGCACGCGTGGACTGGCGCGATGCGAAGCATGTGACCTTCCAGCGCCAATCACGCGACCAGAAGTTGCTGGAACTGGTCGAAGCCGACCTCGGCACCGGCAAGCAGCGCGTGCTGGTCACCGAGACCAGCAAGACCTGGGTACCGCTGCACAGCGACCTGCGTTTCCTCAAGGACGGGCGCCTGCTGTGGAGCAGCGAGCGCAGCGGCTTCGAGCACCTCTATGTGATCGGCACCGACGGCAACGCCACCGCATTGACCTCCGGCGCGTGGCCCATCGATGCCCTGCTCGCCGTGGACGAGGCCACGGGCTTCGTCTACTTCAGCGCCGGCAAGGACACCCCTCTGGACCTGCAGGTGTACCGGGTACCGCTGGCCGGTGGCGCCATCGAGCGCCTGTCGAAGGCCGACGGCATGCACAACGCCACGTTCGCGACCAACGCAAGCGTCTACGTGGACAGCTGGTCCAACCCGACCACGCCGCCGCAACTGCAGCTGTTCCGCAATGACGGTTCGCTGCTGGCCACGTTGCTCGACAACGACCTGGCCAAGGCCGACCACCCCTACGCGCCCTACCGCGACGCGCAGCGCCCGGTCGAATTTGGGACGCTGACCGCCGCCGATGGCACCACGCCGCTCCACTACAGCGTGATCAAGCCCGTCGGCTTCGATCCGAAAAAGCGCTACCCGGTCGTGGTCTACGTGTATGGCGGCCCCGCCACGCAGACCGTGACCCGCGCCTGGCCCGGGCGCGGCGACCACTGGTTCAACCAGTACCTCGCGCAGCAGGGCTACGTGGTGTTCTCGCTGGACAACCGCGGCACGCCGCGGCGGGGTGCGGCGTTCGGCGGCGCGCTGTACGGCGTCCAGGGCACGGTGGAGGTCGACGACCAGTTGGCGGGCGCGAAGTGGCTGCAGGCACA
>CBFGOS010000329.1:0-3026 GCA_965650425.1 uncultured Lysobacter sp.
TCCTGAACAACGATACCGTGCCGCAACCGGGGTGGCTGGACGCGCTGCTGGAGACGTTTTCGCAGCACGCCAATGTGGGACTGGTCGGTGCAAAGCTGGTGTATCCGGATGGGTTGCTGCAGGAGGCAGGCGGCTGGGTGTTCTCGGATGGAAGCGCCGCCAACCGGGGCCGCTTCGAGTCACCGGACCACCCCCGGTTCAACCATGCCATGGACGTGGACTACTGCTCGGGCGCCGCAATCGTGCTGCCAAAGCCGTTGTTCGATGGCTTGGGCGGGTTCGACGACCAGTTCCGGCCTGCGTATTACGAGGACACCGACCTCGCATTCAAGGTGCGTGGCGCGGGCAAGCGCGTGATGTACCAGCCCAGGGCCGTGGTGGTGCACAAGGAAGGCACCACGGCTGGCACCGACGTGCGCAGTGGGCCCAAGGCCTACCAGGCGCGCAACCAGGTCACCTTTGCTGGCAAGTGGCGCGATGTCCTGGCTCATCACGCAGCGCCGGACGCCAGCGACGGCGGCACACGGTGCATGGGGCCAAGTCGCGTACTGGTCATTGATGAACACATCCCCCGGCCGGATCGCGATTCCGCATCGCTGCGCCTGGTCAACCTGATGAGGCTGCTCAAGGACGAGGGGGCGTGCGTCACGTTCCTGCCTAGCGAGACGGAACAGCCCGGACCGCATTCGGAAGCGCTGCAGGCCATGGGCATCGAGACGTGGCACTCACCGTTCGTCCCATCCTTACCCGCTGGGCTTCAGCTGCACGCGCGTGACTTCGACATCATCGTGGTATCGCGATACCACGTCCTGCACCCGCTCGCTCCGCTGCTGCGCAAGCATGCTCCGCACGCCCGCCTGGTATTCGACACGGTCGACCTGCACTACCTGCGTGAGCGACGCGGCGCCGGCATGCGGGGCGACACGTCACTGCTCAGGGCCGCCGAGCGCACGCGCGCTTGCGAGCTTGACCTTGTGAACCATAGTGACCTGACCTGGGTCGTGAGCGAAGTCGAACGGGACCTGCTCGCCCAGGACGCACCGCAGGCGCACGTGGAAGTGTTGTCAAACCTGCACGAACTGGCGGATCCCGGCCTGCCCTTCGCGCAGCGCAAGGACGTGGTTTTTGTCGGTGGCTTCCGCCACCCGCCCAACGTGGATGCGGTGCTCTGGTTTGCCGGCGAAGTCTGGCCGCACGTGCATGCAGCCGAGCCGGACGCGGTCTTCCACTGCATTGGTGGCGACGTGCCCCCGGAAATCGAAGCGCTGGCGTCGCGGCCGGGTATTCGCGTGCACGGGCATGTGCCCGACATCGAGCCCTACATGGCCGGCGCGCGCGTGGCCATTGCACCCCTGCGTTTTGGGGCGGGCGTGAAAGGCAAGGTCAACCTGAGCATGGCGCACGGGCAACCGGTGGTCGCGACCTCATGCGCGGTGGAAGGGATGCACTTGCGGGAAGGCGAGGACGTGCTCGTGGCCGATGCACCCGCGGCCTTCGCGTCTGCGGTACTGCAGGCCTACCGGGATGAGGCGCTGTGGATGCGCTTGGCAGCAAGTGGTCGCACCAACGTCGCGCGCCATTTCTCTCTCGACGCGGGCCGGGCGGTGGTGCGCCGCCTGCTGCAGCGTCAGGGGCCCGCCGCGGACGCCTGACGAAGGCGTGCGGACAGCTCGACCAGGCCGGCCACGCCCGGATCGAGCGCAGTGGCGGCATCGAGCGCCCGGCGCGCGGCGTCGAGCTCACCCGCACCCATGCGCTCATTGCCCACCCCGACCCACCGCTGCGCCAAGCGGCTGCGCGCAGCCGGCAACCACCGTGCGGCGGGCTCGAGGACGCGACTGGCATCCAGGCATGCGCTTGCGCTCACGAGGCGGTTCTCCCGCATCGCTTTGTCGAAGCAGCTCCGTGCCGCGGGAACCAGGCGCGCGGAGGCCGCTTTCACCCGGCGGTCTTCCGGTGCGATCGCGCGCGCCGCTCGTACTTTGTCGAAGGCGCTCTCGCCGGGGGGCAGGAGAAGGTTGCCGCGTCCCTCGGCGGCCGCGGCCTCTGCCAACAACTGCTGCAAGCGCCGCTGGCGTTGCGGCGTCATGGCCCCGCTCCCCAGCTGCGCCTGGGAGCGGCGTGCACGCGCAATGTGGGCGCGCGCTTCGTCGACCTCAGGGTCGGCGCCCAGGACATTGGCGGCCACCGCCAACGCGGCCTCGGCCTCAGTGAAGCGGAAGTCCGCCGCAAAGCGCTCGCTGCGCTGCAGGAGCCTTGCACCGACCGCGCGGCGGCCGGCTCGTGCACCTTCGTCGTCGGGCTGCACGGCCAATACGCGGTCGAATCCGGCCAAGGCAAGCGTCAAACGGTGGTTGCGCAGGTCGCGCTCGGCGCGCGCGCGGGTGGCCTCAACCTTCTCGTTCACCGCAGCGAGCGCCGCGGGCAGGTCTGCATGGGCCGGATCGAAGACGCGCGCTTCGCGCACCAGGGCCACCGATGCCTCCAGCTCACCTGCCCCCAGACGCCGCCTCGCGTCGCCCAGCATGTCGGCGATGACATCGTCACGCCCTTCCAGCGCTTCGGTATTCCCTGGCTGCAGTTCCAACACCGCTGCGTAATGCACCAGAGCCGAATCCGGGCCGCCGTGCAGGCGTCCCGCCGCCCGTGCGGCTCGGGCAGCCGCCAACCGTGGCGCAATCCCGGCCTCGGCCATTTCGCGCTGCCGCATCGCGCGCTCCAGCGATTCCACCTTGGCCTTGGGCACGCCCAAACTCCGCGCCAGGGCGATGTGCTCGCGGGCCCGTGCGTGCTGGCCAGCACGGACGGCGGCTTCGGCTCGCACCAACGCGGCCAGACCCACGCGTGCCAATCCCTCCCGTGCACCGGCGCGGTCGGGATCCAGTGCCAATGCGGCTTCGAACAATTCGCGCGCGCCGGTTCCGTCGGCGGCCGTGAGACGGCCTTCCACCAGTGCCTGCTCCGCACTGGTCCTCACTGCCTGGATGCGCGTTTCCGGCCATAGCCACTCTGAAAGCGGCTGCCTG
>CBFGOS010000330.1:0-3022 GCA_965650425.1 uncultured Lysobacter sp.
CTTGGGTGACGTCGCGGAAGTGCACCTCAAGCCGGCGCGCAACGACATGGGGCGCCGCCTGGATGGTCGCCCGGCCGTCGGCCTAGACGTGTTCAAGGAGCGAAGCGCCAACCTCGTGGAGGTTTCGCGCCAGGTGCTGGCCGAAGTCGAGCGCATCCAGAGCGAGCCGTCGATGCGCGGCATCCAGGTCAAGATCATCAATGACCAGGGTGCGGTGGTGACCGACTCGCTGCTGGAGCTGGCCGAGGCCGGTGCCATCGGCCTGGTGCTGTCGGTGATCGTGCTGTACTTCTTCCTGCGCCACTGGCCGTCGACCCTGATGGTGTCGTTGGCGATTCCGATCTGCTTCATCATGACCCTGGGCTTCATGTACTTCGCCGGGGTCACGCTGAACATCCTGTCCATGATGGGCCTGTTGCTGGCCGTTGGCATGCTGGTGGACAACGCGGTCGTGGTGGTGGAAAGCATCTACCAGGAGCGCGAGAAGAATCCGGGCAATCCCCGCCTGGCGTCGATCCTGGGCACGCGCCACGTGGCGATCGCGCTGTCCGCGGGCACGTTGTGCCACTGCATCGTGTTCGTGCCCAACCTGTTTGGCGAGCGCAACGTGCTGGCGATCTACCTGTCGCAGATTGCGATCACCATCTCGGTGTCGTTGTTGGCCTCGTGGCTGGTGGCGGTCAGCCTGATCCCGATGCTGTCGGCGCGATTGAAGACCCCGCCGGCACTGACGTCGCGCACCGGCGTGATCCACCGCTTCCAGGAGCGTTACGCCAAGCTGCTCCACTGGAGCCTGGCGCATCGCGGCAAGAGCCTGTTGGGCGTGTTCCTGATGGTGGCCATCAGCGTCGCGCCGGTGATGTTCACCAAGTACAACATGTTCGGTGGCGACGAGGAGGCGGAGACGGAGATCGGCTACCAGTGGAACGGCAGCTATACCGTCGAGCAGATGTCGTCCGAAGTCGCCCGCGTCGAAGACTTTCTCGATGCGCGCCGCAAGGACTACCACATCACCCAGATCTACTCCTGGTTCAGCGAACAGGGCTGGGGCGGCACGCGCGTGACCTTCGACGAGGGTTACAAGGGCGAGCTCAAGCCACTGGTGGACCGCATCAGCAAGGAATTGCCCAAGTCGGCCCGCGCCCGCCTGATCGTCGGACGCCAAGGTGACGGTGGAGGCGGGCCGCCGAAGAGCGTGCAGTTCCGCCTGGTGGGTGATTCGACGCAGGTCCTCAACGACATTGCCCGTGACATCCTGCCGGTGCTGGAGCGCCGGCCGGAGCTGCGCGACGTTCGCGTGGATACGGGCGATCGCAACCAGGAAGTCCAGGTCCGTATCGACCGTGAGCGCGCCGCGTCGTTCGGTTTCACGACCGAGCAGGTGGGCACGTTTGTCGGCATGGCGTTGCGCGGTGCGCGACTGCGTGATTTCCGTCGCGACGACACGGAGGTTCCGGTTTGGGTGCGTTTTGCCGGTGCCGACCAGTACGGCGCCAAGGAGCTGGCATCGTTCACCGTGCGCGCGCAGGACGGCCGCCAGGTGCCGCTGCTCGCGATGGTTGACGTGATTCCGGGCGAAGCGGCAAACCAGATTCGCCGAATCAACCGGCAGACCACGCTGACCATCGAGGCCGCGCCGGACGGCAAGACCACGATGCCGGAAGCCCGCAAGGCGGTTGAGGAGACGATGAAGTCCGTCACCTTCCCGCCGGGCTACAGCCACACCTTCGAAACCCTGCAGTTCTTCGACGAGAGCCAGATGGTCCAGCAGATGATCTTCAACCTGCTGATTGCGCTGGTGATGGTCTACGTGGTGATGGCCGCGGTGTTCGAGTCGCTGCTGTTCCCCTCGGCGATCATGTCCGGCGTGCTGTTCTCAGTGTTCGGCGTGTTCTGGCTGTTCTGGTTGACCGGCACCGAGTTCAACATCATGGCGTTCATCGGCATCCTGGTGCTGATGGGCGTGGTGGTGAACAACGGCATCGTGATGGTGGAGCACATCAACAACCTGCGACGCCGCGGCCTGTCCCGCACAGAAGCGCTGGTGGAAGGCAGCCGCGAGCGGCTCCGTCCCGTGCTGATGACCATGGGCACCGCGATCCTTGCGATGATCCCCATCGCAATGTCGCAAGGTACAGGCGATGGCATCGCGTACGCGCCGATGGCTCGGGCGATTGCCGGCGGCCTGGCGTTCTCGACGGTGGCGACGCTGCTGTTCCTGCCCACCGTGTACGCCATCCTGGACGACATGGGCCATGGAACGGGCGGCTTGCTCAAGCGCGCCCGCAGGCGGAAGTCGGACGGGCCGGTCGGCGCATCGGTGACCGCGCTGGCGACGGAATGACGCGAGGCCCGCGCATGCGGCGCGGGCCATGCTTCAAGGAGGAAGGGATGAGGAGCCACATGCATCACGTTGGACTGGCTGCACTCTTGCTGGCGTCGGGCTTCTGCTTGGCGGGTAACGCAGTGGGCGCCGAATCGCCCATCCAGATGCTGAAGCTTCGAATGGAGCGCCCTGCAGAGGTGCTGGTACTCGCGACACCGCACCTGAGCGGTGTCGAGGGGGTGACTGCCTCGCATGTCGAGCACGTCGTCGCCGCACTCGCCGCTTTCGCCCCGAAGGCCGTCGTCGTGGAAGCACTGCCCCCGCACACCATCGAGGCGATGCAGCAGCAGGCCGATCAGCATCCAGAGGCCCTCGATGCCTTTGTGGGCCCACGATTCCGTGAGCTGGCCCTGGAAAGCCAGCGCATGCTGGGCGTCGATCCTGCGGCGGCGCGCAAGGCCTTGGCGACGCAACCCGACGTCCGATTGAGCGTCTCGGCGGTCGACGCCGGCATGAAACGGGTGCAGTTGGAGTCATTGCGCTACGAATACGAAGGAGCGATTCTGACCATTCCGAAGGTGGAGATCGACGTGCCTCTCCTGCCGGCGGGTTTCAACCAGGATGTCCGGGTCAGCCGATTGGTCGCCGAGGGGTGGACGCTGGCGCAAGTACAGGCCGCCCGCGAGCGCGTGTGCT
>CBFGOS010000331.1:0-3021 GCA_965650425.1 uncultured Lysobacter sp.
TTCGCCGAGGCACAGGCATGGCTGCTGGAAGAGGCCAAGAATGGCCGCCAGATCCAGCGCTTCAAGGGCCTGGGCGAGATGAACCCCGAGCAGCTGTGGGACACCACGGTCAACCCGGAAACCCGCCGCCGGCTGCAGGTGCGCATCGAGGACGCGGTCGCGGCCGACCAGATCTTCAGCACCCTGATGGGCGACGTGGTCGAGCCGCGCCGCGAGTTCATCGAAGACAATGCGTTGAAGGTGTCCAACCTCGACGTCTGAGGACAGGGGGTGCGCTCGCCCCCGCTCTCCTTCGCCACGACGCACGGCCGGGTCCGCCCGGCTTTCCGCATGCCCGCATGTGCAAGCGCCGGGCGCATGGCCGTCCTGCCAGCGTGGCCGCGTTGGGACGATGACGCACCGCCGCGGGCCCCTTACCCGCCGCGGGCCTGAACCGTTCACCGCGCAGGGCGCCGTCTTTGACGGCGCATTCATGGCCCTGGGACTACATAGTTCACCAACATGAACCTCCCAAAGGCCCCTCCCATGAAGCGCGTCCTGCTTGCCCTTGCCGTTTCCGCCACGTTGGCCGCCTGCGCCACCGCCACCTCGCCCACCGGCCGCACCCAGCGCGTCGGCGCGGTTTCGCAGGAGCAGCTCAACCAGATGGGCGTGCAGGCGTTCGAACAGGCCAAGGCCAAGACCCCGCAGAGCACCAACACGGCCCAGACCGCGTACGTGCGCTGCGTGGCCAATGCGGTCACCCGCCAGTTGCCGTCGGAGTGGCAGGCCAACTGGGAAGTCGCCCTGTTCGCCGACAACTCGGCCAATGCGTTCGCCCTGCCGGGCGGCAAGATCGGCGTCAACACCGGCATCCTCAGCGTGGCCAAGAACCAGGACCAGCTGGCGGCCGTCATCGCCCACGAAGTCGGCCACGTCATCTCGCGGCACCACGACGAGCGCCTGACCCGTCAGGCTGGCGCGCAGGCCGGCGTCAACCTGCTCGGTGCGCTGATCGGTTCCCGTTACGGCAGTGGCGCCGCGCAGACCACCGGCCAGATCGCCGGCATCGGTGCGCAGACCCTGATCCTGCTGCCCAACAACCGCACCCAGGAAACCGAGGCCGACGTCGTCGGGCAGCGCTTGATGGCGCAAGCCGGTTTCAACCCCGACCAGGCCGTCGCGTTGTGGCAGAACATGATTGCCGCCAACACCGCCCGCGCGCCGGAATGGATGTCCACCCACCCGAATCCTGAGAACCGCATCAGCGAACTGCGCAGCCGAGCCGCCTCCCTGGCGCCGACCTACCAGCAGGCCCGCGCTAGCGGCCGTACGCCAAAGTGTGGATGAACGGTCCGTTCAGACTTCCGGGTCGCCAGTATCGAATGCCCTGTCATTAGTGATAGTTTTGCGTCCCTCTCGCCTTGCCGATAGTCGGTGGGGTGGTGCCTGTAGCAGTGATTGAGGTAGCCCCATGAAGTCTTCCGTCTCCTTCAACCGTTCCCTGATCGCCATTGCAGTCGGTGCCGCGTTGGCACTGGGTGCGGTCTCGCAGGCCAGCGCGCAGTCGGCCACCGAACGCCGCGCGCAGCGCGACGCCGAGCGCAGCAGCAAGGGAGCCGCCAAGAAGGCCGAGCCGACCTACCCGCAGGCGACCCGCCAGGAGCCCGAGGCCAAGGCCAGCGCCAAGGCTTCGCCCAAGCTGCAGAAGCTGCTCAAGCTGTACGAGGACGACAAGGGCGACGAAGCCCGCGCGCTTGCGGACGAAGTCATCGCCGACGCCAAGAGCAATGCGTACGACAAGTCGTTCGCCGCGCAGATGGGCGCCCAGATCGCCTATGAGGCCGACGACAACGCCGCGGCCATGGCTTACCTCAAGCAGGTCCAGGAGTTCAACGGCCTGGACAACAACGGCCACTTCGGCGCGATGCTGATGCAGGCCCAGCTGCTGCTGCAGGACGAGAAGTACGCCGAGTCGCTCGCCGTGATGGACCGCTTCCTGGCCGACAGCAAGAGCCAGAAGCCCGAGCACCTGGTGATCAAGGGCAACGCCTTGTACCGCATGGAGCGCTATCCGGAGGCCGCGACCGTCATCAAGCAGGCGGTGGATTCCACCCCGGAGCCGAAGAATGACTGGCTGCAGCTGCTGATGGCCACCTACTTCGAGAGCGAACGGTACCCGGAAGCCATCGCGATCGCCGAAAAGGTCGCGGCCCGCAGCCCGAACGACAAGCGCGCCCAGCTCAACCTGGCCGCCGCCTACCAGAACGCCGACCAGATGGAGAAGGCCATCGGCGTGCTGGAGAAGCTGCGTGCCGCCGGCCAGCTCAGCGACGAGCGCGAGTACCGCCAGCTCTACGCCGCGTACCTCAATACCGACGGCAAGGAAAAGCAGGCGATCGCCGTGATCAACGAGGGCCTGCAGAAGGGCGTCCTCAAGGGCGACTACCAGACCTACCTGGCCCTGGCCCAGTCCTACTACTTCACCGACCAGGCCGGTCCGGCGATCGAGGCGTACCGCAAGGCCGCCCCGCTTTCCACCAATGGCGAGGCCTACCTCAACCTGGCCCGCCTGCTGTGGCAGGAAGACCGCATCCCGGAAGCCAAGGAGGCTGCTCGCCAGGCCCAGGCTAAGGGTGTGAAGAACCCGGCCGATATCAAGAAGATCCTGGCCCTGCCGTCCAAGTAACGGGCGTCACGTTTCTGCCAAACCGGGCTTGGAATGGAAGTCTCGGTTTGGTATATCCTAGTAGGTTCCCGCGGCGAGAAATTGTCTCGGGAATCGATCCAAGCCCCGTGGCGCCTCTGCGTCCGGTCACCCCTCCCGAGTTGACGGCGCATGACGCAAGACCTCGCACATCACCACACCACCGACGATAGCGACGAAGGCCTGAACTGGCCGCGCATCGCCGGTATCACCATGGCGATCGCGGTACACGCCGCCGCGCTGCTCTTCATGCTGGCACCGATGGCTCCTCCCGCCCAGGACAAGGCGGAAGAGGAGGTCACGTTCGTCAACCTGATCAAGCCGCCACCGCCGCC
>CBFGOS010000332.1:0-3012 GCA_965650425.1 uncultured Lysobacter sp.
GCCTGATCGCGGGCAGCGATGCGCTGGCCGACGTGGGCGCGGTGTCGTTCTCCGCTCTGGCGACGCTGGTGCCGGCGCTGGGCTTTGCGGTCTGGCGCCCCAAGACCTCCGCGCGTGCCGCGCAGTTCGGCATCGTGGCGGGCTTCGTGGCGTGGGCGTGGGTGCTGCTGGTGCCGATGACACTCGAATTGCGTGGAATCCCGCCGGCATGGCTGGCCGCGGGGCCGTTTGGTCAGGCGTGGCTGGCGCCCGACGCCCTGTTTGGTCTGACTGGCTGGAGTCGCCTCGGCCGCGCCGTCGGCGCGAGTCTGTTCGTCGGCACCTTGGGTACGTTGCTGGCCGCACTGTGGCGCAGTGATACCCCGCGCAAGGCAAGGTTGGGGCTGGATGCCCGCGCGCTGCGCGACGCCGGCCTGCGCTTCCTTTCCCGCGAGCGGGTGGAACAGCTGCTGGTGGGCACCACTGGCGAAGGCGCCGTTCCCGCCGAGGTGGAAGCGCAGGTCGAGCGTGAGTTGGCGGCCGTGCTCGGTACCGCTTCGGCCCGCGTGCTGCTGGATGCGGCCCGGCGCGAGGCAGGGCGTGACCTGGATACCGTGGCTGCGATCGTCGGCGTGGCGTCGGCCGACCTGCGCTTCAACCAACGGGTATTGGAAGCGGCGCTGCAGAACATGTCGCAGGGCATCAGCGTGGTCGATGCACAACTGCGCCTGGTGGCCTGGAACCGTCGCTACGTGGAGTTGTTCGGGTACCCGGAGGAGTTGCTGCAGGTAGGGCGGCCCATCGCCGACCTGGCGCGCTGGGCACTGGCGCAGGTACCGCACGGTCCCGACATCGAGGTGGCGGTGGAGCGCCGATTGGCCTACATGCGTGCGGGTACACCGCACCTCTCCGAGCGCGTCCTGCCCGACGGCACCATTGTCGAGATCCGCGGCAATCCCATGCCCGGCGGCGGCTTCGTCGCCACCTTCACGGACGTCACCGAATTCCGCCACGCCGAGGCCGGCCTGATCCAAGCCAACGAGACGCTTGAGCAGCGCGTGGCGAAGCGCACGGTGGATCTCGAGGCCGCCACCCGCGAAGCCGAGCGCGCCAACGAGGCCAAGAGTCGATTTCTTGCCGCCATTGGCCATGACCTGATGCAGCCGTTGCATGCGGCACAGCTTTTCACCGACGCCCTGTCACAGCAGTTGCGCGATCCCGCGCAGCGCGCAACCGTCGGCCAGATCAGCGGCGCGCTCGACTCCACCAGCGACCTGCTCAATGGCCTGCTCGACATGTCCCGCCTGCAGGCCGGTGGCCTGGAGGCGCAGACGCGCGAACTTCCCATCGCCGAGGTGCTGGACCCGTTGGCCTCGGAGTTTGGTGCCATCGCTGCCGCGCGTGGACTGCGCTTCCGCTACGTGCCGAGTTCTGCGTGGGTGCGCACGGACCCACAGTTGCTACGTCGCGTGTTGCAGAACTTCCTCGCCAACGCGGTGCGCTACACCGCATCCGGCTCGGTGCTGCTCGGGGTGCGGGCGGGTCGCGATGGCCTGCGCATTGAAGTCCTCGATACCGGGCCGGGCATTCCCGCGGACCAGCAACGGCGGATCTTCGAGGAGTTCCGCCGCGGCGAGGACGCGCCAGGTCAGGGCCTTGGACTGGGGCTGGCCATCGCCGACCGCATCGCGCAGTTGCTGCAAGCACCGATAGGCCTGCGCAGTCGACCGGGGCACGGGACGGCGTTCACGGTGCAGGTGCCCCGCGTTGAGTGCCGCCCGCGCGTCGCCGCGCCGCCGCCCGTGCTGCGCATTGGTCTGGCGGGCACACGCGTCCTGGTGCTGGACAACGATGCGGTCGCGCTGGAAGCCCTCGCGCACCTGTTGCGTACTTGGGGCTGCGACGTGCTGACCGCGTCCGATGGCGAGCAGGCTGCGGCGGCGTTGGCGCAGGGGGCCGCCTCTGTCTGGCTGTTTGACTATCACCTGGACAACGGCGACACCGGTCCCGCCGTGGTAGAGCGCTTGTCGGCCCGCTTTGGCGCCCGCCCCACGGTCATCCTGAGCGCCGATGCCAGCGAAGCCGTGCGCCGTGACGTGCAGGCGGCCGGCTTCACGTTCCTGCGCAAGCCGCTCAAGCCGCTCGCGTTGAAGTCGGTGCTGGACCGCCTGCTGACCTCGCGGGAGTTGCAGCCCGCCTGAGTGGCCTCAGTCCGCGAGCTGTCGCGCAGGGTCGCTGAGCTCCAGCTCACGCAGGATGACGCCCGCCTGCGTGCGGTTGCGGACCCCAAGGCGTTCGAAGATGGCTGAAAGGTGTGCCTTCACCGTGCGTTCCTGTACGTCCAGGCGGTCGGCGATCTGCTTGTTCAGCAACCCCTGCGCGACAAACGTCAGCACGCGGAATTGCTGGGGCGACAAGCTGGCCAAGCGCGCAGCAAGGTCGGTGTCGGTGCTGGAGCTCTGTGTGCGCGCCACCGCTGCCCTCAGTGATCCCGGCAGCCATTGTTCGCAGGCCAGCACGGCGCGCACCGCGTCGCGTAGTTCTTCCAGCCCGGAGCTCTTGGGCAGGTAGCCGGCCGCGCCATGGTCCAGCGCGCGCCGCACCACGCGGGGGTCGTCGTTGGCCGATACGACCACCACCGCTACTTCCGGATGCTGCGCGCGAACCGCCGCCAGTCCGGCCAGCCCGTGGTTGCCGGGCATGTGCAGGTCCAATAGCACCAGATCGATGCCGGGGTCGGTATCCAGGGCAGACAGCACGCCATCCAGGCTGTCGGCCTCCGCCACGGTGGTATCGGGCACGGCATCGGTCGCCGCTTGGCGCAGCGCAGCGCGGAACAGGGGGTGGTCGTCGGCGATGAGAAGTGAGGGCATGGCAGGCTCGGTTGCACGCCTAGCCTAACAAGGCTGTCGATTCCTGTGCGTCGACACCGGGTGGTACCAAAGTACGATGAGGTACACGGCGGGGATTGCTACGCTCGCGGCATGAACATGCCCATGAGCCGCCGTCCCGGCCTCCGCGCCCTGCGCCTCG
>CBFGOS010000333.1:0-3001 GCA_965650425.1 uncultured Lysobacter sp.
CCACGCAGGGCGATCCGGCCGGCGTGGCCGAACTGCTCGACGTGATGCGACGCCCTTACGACGACCAGCCCGGCCGCGAACAGTTCGCCGGACGGCGACCGGACTGGGCGCGGACCAAGGCGGGCTGTTCGATGCTGTCCTGCAGTTCCTGAGCGCCTTGGCCGCGCCGCGCGGCGACCACCGGCCATGCTTACGCAGGATTCACCCCGCCCGACGCATCCTCGGCACACACGCCCCGCCGGGGTATCAGGACGGATCGCCATGAACGCCTCCACCTTCATGCCCGCCGGCTGGCGCCGGCTTCGCCCGGGCCTTCTGGCCCTGCTGGTCGCGACGGCCTCGCTGGTCGGGTGCGTGACGCCCTATGGCGGCTATGGGGGCTATCCCGGCGACGGCTACGGCCAGGGCCAAGGCGCGGAGCGCGTGCTAGGCACCGTGCAGGAGGTCGACCTCCGCGCCGGGCGCATCGTGTTGACGGCCGACGCCTACCGGTATGGCGGCTCGTCCTATGTCGACGTCATGTTCGACCGCAATACCCGCCTGTACTACCAGGGGCGCCAGGTGGACATCGCCGGCCTGGAGCGCGGCGACCGCATCAGCGTGGACGCGGTGCGCTCGGACGGGCGCCTGTGGGCCCGTTCAATCGAGGTCGTGCAGAACGTACGTGACGGGCAGGGCGGCAGTTACTACGGCGGCGATCTGCAAGGCGCCGTTTCATACGTCGACACCCGCGCGCGCGTCATCGAGATCACCCGCGGCGGCTATGCCGGACGCCCCGAGCGCGTGTATTACGACGCTCGCACCACCGTCGAGTATCGAGGCCAGTACCTCCAGCCGGGGCAACTGGAGCGCGGCGATGTGATCCGGGTACAGGCCCGTCCCTCGGGCAACGACTGGATTGCCGAGCGGATCTGGGTGGAGAGGGACGCCCGGTCGCGATGAGCGAGGTAACCGCCACTTAACGTGGGCGGTCGCATGCTCGTGGCCAAGCCGCCCCGCGCGGTGAACGCACGTCCGGTCACCGGGCTACCCCGGCGCGGGCCCGGTCGCGCAAAGGGACCTGCCATGAAAACCTGGATTCTTGTCGCCGACGAAGCCCACGCCCGGCTGTTCGAGAGCGAGCGGCTCGATGGCGAGCTGTCGGAAGTCGCTGATTTCGTCCACCCCGAGGCCCACCATGCCGACCGCGGGCATCGCGATCGCTTGCCACGTGCGCACGAGAGCGTGGGCGGCGCCCGGCACGCGATCGAACCACGCACGTCGGCCGAGGAAAAGATCACCCGCGAGTTTGCCGCGGAACTGTCGGACTTCCTCAACGAGGCGCGGGTGGCCCATCGCTACGACAACCTCGTATTGATGGCGGCGCCGGCGTTCCTGGGGTCCGTGCGCTCTGAGCTTGACCCGCAGGTGGCGCGGATGGTGACCCACGCCCTGGACAAGCAGATCACCGATGCCAGCGTGGACCGGATCCGCGACGAACTGCGGCACCTGCACTGAAACGTGACGCGGGGCGTCCGGCACATGCCGGTACAATGTGCGGATGCCCCTGATCACCCTGCAGAACGTCGATTACAGCATCGGCGGCCCGTTGCTGCTCGACAACGTCGAGCTGTCCATTGAACCCGGCGAGCGCATCGCGCTGATCGGCCGCAACGGCGCGGGCAAGTCCACGCTGCTCAAACTGCTGTCCGGCGACCTGCATCCCGATGACGGCGAAGTGCGGCTGGAAGGCGGCGTGCGGGTCTCCCGGCTGGAGCAGGAAGTGCCGACAAATGCCGACGGCAGCGTCTTCGACGTGGTCGCCGCAGGCATGGGCGAGTTGGGCCACTGGCTCGCCGAATACCACCACCTCAGCCATGCCGAGCAACTGGACACCAACCGCCTGGCCGACGTGCAGGCCAGGATCGAAGCCGCCAACGGCTGGAGCGTGGACCAGCGTGTCACAGAGACCCTGACCCGCCTGGACCTCGACGGCGAGCAGGCGTTCGCCGGCCTGTCCGGCGGCATGAAGCGCCGTGTGCTGCTGGCGCGCGCGCTGGTGTCCGCACCGGACGTGTTGCTGCTGGACGAGCCGACCAACCACCTCGACATTGAGGCGATCGACTGGCTGGAAGGCTTTCTCAAGGCCTGGCCGGGCGCACTGGTGTTCATCACCCACGACCGCCGCTTCCTGCGTGCGCTGGCCACCCGGATCGTCGAGATCGACCGCGGTCAGGTCACCAGCTGGCCGGGCGACTGGGCCAACTACGAACGCCGTCGCGAGGAGCGGCTCAATGCCGAGGCGCAGGAGAACGCCCGCTTCGACAAGCTGCTGGCGCAGGAGGAGGTCTGGATCCGCCAAGGAATCAAGGCCCGCCGCGTCCGCGATGAAGGGCGGGTGCGCCGGCTCAAGGCCATGCGCGGTGAGCGCGCGCAGCGCCGCGAGCAGCAGGGCAACGTGCGCATGGAGGTCGCCCAGGGCGAGTCCTCCGGCAAGAAGGTGGTCGAGGCCCGAGACGTCTCGTTCGACTATGGCGGCAAGCCGATGCTCGCCGGGCTGGACACCCTCATCATGCGCGGCGACCGCATCGGCCTGATCGGCCCCAACGGCAGCGGCAAGACCACGTTGATCAAGGTGCTGCTGGGCGAGCTGGCGCCGACCGCCGGCGAGGTGCGGCTCGGCACCAACCTGCAGGTCGCGTACTTCGATCAGTACCGCTCCACCCTGCGAGAGGACTGGAACGCGCTGGAGAACGTGGCCGAGGGCCGAGATTTCGTCGAGATCAACGGCAAGCGCAAGCACGCCATCGGCTACCTGCAGGATTTCCTGTTCACCCCGGAGCGCGCACGTGCACCGATCACCCGCCTGTCCGGCGGCGAGCGCAACCGCCTGCTGCTGGCCAAGCTGTTCGCCCAGCCATCCAACCTGCTGGTGATGGACGAACCCACCAACGACCTCGACGTCGAGACCCTGGAGCTGCTGGAAGAGCTGTTGGGCGAATACGAAGGCACGCTGCTGCTG
>CBFGOS010000334.1:0-2994 GCA_965650425.1 uncultured Lysobacter sp.
CCGCCGGCGGCGACCAGCGCATCAGGGGGTGGCTGTCTTCGACGCCCGGCGAGCGGATCACCGGGAAGGCCCGCTGTACCCAGCGCAGCAGCTCGATGCCGGGGCTGTGCATCAGCAGGCGCACCTGGGGATAGGTCCAGAGCAGGCGGTCGACGTTGTCGTTCGGTTCGTAGGCGACGTCGCCGAGGCCGTCGCCGTTGCGGTCCCAGCCCAGGTAGTCGCTCCAGTAGTTGCCGCGTCCCTCGTGGGACCACTCCTGGCGGCGGGTGGCGACGTACTTGACCTGCTGGCGGTTGTTGGCGAAGGCGTTGCCGGCGATGCGGTTGTCCTCGGAGCCGGCGGTGAGGTGGATGCCCAGGGCGCTGCCCTCGAAGCGGTTGCCCTCGATCTGGTTGAACAGCGAGTTGTAGATGAACAGGGCCTTGCCTTCGGCGCCGGAGATCATTGCATCGCCGTCGCCACCAGGGCGTACGTCGATGACTTGGTTATCGCGCACTGTCGAGTAAGTGATGTAGTTCATCAGGATGCCGTAGTTGCCGTCCTGCTCGGAGCGGTTGCCGATCACGGTGAGCTGGCGGCTCTGCATCAGCGCGTAGCCGGTGCGGGTGCGCAGGGTGGCGTTCCCGATGATGCGGTTGTTGTGGGAGAACATGTAGTGGATGCCGTAGCGCAGATCGCGCAGGCGGTTGCCTTGCAGCAGGTTGTCGTTGGAGGTGTCGATATAGATGCCGTCGCGTACGTCCCGGATGCGGTTGTCGATTACCTGGGCGCCGTTCACGGCGTAGAGATGCACGCCGTTACCGCGGTCCTGGGAGCGCAGGCGGGTATCGCCTTCGATGTCGTTGTCGCGGATCAGCGTCCCGCGGCTGGCATCGACCCAGACACCGAAGCCCGGCCCGCTCAGGCGGTTGTGTTCGATATGCGCGTTGGCAGCCTGACGTTCGACGAATATGCCCGAGTCCATGGCGCCGAGATCGCGGCCCCAGTTGCGCAGGGTGCAGCCGCGGACGGTCACGTCCGACGCGACGAGGGTCAGCGCGCTGCCGGCTCCGTCGGCGTCCAGGATGGCGCCCTCGGCACAGCGCAGGGTCAGCGGACGGTCGATACGGAAATTGCCGTGGTACTCGCCGGCCGGAAGCTCCCAGCGCTGGTCGCCCACCGACTTCAGGGGTAACTCATCGAGCGGCCGGGTATCCGCCAGAGCCAGGCCAAGACAGGCGCAGAGCGGAAGGAAGATCAAGGTGCGCAGCATGGTCGGTACCGACAACGGCTCAAGTCCAGTAAATGCCCCGTCCGGGGCTGAATACGTGCCGCGCGCCGGTATCGGCCAGACGCGCGGCTCAATCGAGCGGCGGCGGGAAAAGTCGCTCCTCATCCCGCCTCGCTCGTTACCCCATCAAGCCGGCTCGACGATCATCCGGCCCACCATTTCCATGTGCAGGGCGTGGCAGAACCAGTTGCAGTAGTACCAGTGCACCCCCGGCTTGTCGGCGGTGAAGGTGATGGACGAGGTCTGCTGCGGGCTGATCTCCATGCTCACGCCGTGGTTGACCATGCAGAAGCCGTGGGTGACGTCTTCGATCATGTCCATGTTGGTGATCACCACGGTGACCTGGTCGCCCTGCTTCACGTTGAACTCGGTGATGCCGTAGGTGGGCGCGGTGGAGGTCATGTAGACGCGGACCTTGTTGCCGTCGCGGATGACCTTGTTGTCGGTCTCCAGCTTCACCCCGTCCTTGGCGGCCATGGCCACGGTGTCGGCGAAGAACGGGTCGTCGCGGCTCCAGATCTTCTTCGTCCGGATCTGGTCGCGGTGGGCCAGGATGCAGTCGTGCGGCTCGGCGAAGGTCGGGCCGTCATGCACCAGGCGCATTTCCTCGCCGGAGATGTCGATGAGCTGGTCGTTCTCGGCATGCAGCGGGCCGACCGGCAGGAAGCGGTCCTTGGAGAACTTGCAGAGCACCACCAGCCACTTGCCGTCGGCATCGCGGGACTCGGTGAGCGACGCGTGGTTGTGGCCCGGCTGGTACTGCACGTCGAGCTTCTGGCGGATATAGGCAACCTTCTCGCCCTTGTAGGCGCGGATGGCATCGTCCAGGTTCCATTTCACCACCTGGCTGTCGATGAACAGCGTGGTGTAGGCGTTGCCGCGGTTGTCGAAGGTGGTGTGCAGCGGGCCGAGGCCGAGTTCCGGCTCAGCGATCACCACCTCGCGCGGGTCCTTCAGCTTGTTGTCGAAAAGGT
This sequence comes from uncultured Lysobacter sp., assembly GCA_965650425.1. Classification (GTDB taxonomy): domain Bacteria; phylum Pseudomonadota; class Gammaproteobacteria; order Xanthomonadales; family Xanthomonadaceae; genus Aerolutibacter. Next base: position 2,245 of record CBFGOS010000334.1, read on the forward strand.
CGTCGAGACGGGCGATCTCGATCATCGACACGGTGGGCGACAGCTTGCCGTTGGCGATGAAGAAGCGGCCGTCCGGCGAAGTGTTGAGGCCGTGCGGGTTCTTCGGCACCGGGATGTAGCGGGTCAGTTCGGAGCCTTCGCGACCGTCCACCACCGGCACCTTGGAATCGCCGAGGGTCTTGAAGCGGCCCGCCTTGATCGCCGCCTCGATGCGCGGAATGTTGAACACCACCACCCAGTCGCGCTCGTTGCGCATCATCCCGGCCAGGTCGGTGGCCTTCTCCGAGTTGTAGCAGGTGGCGGCGGCGTACTTGCCGCTGTAGTCGGCGTCGGTGTTGTCCAGGTTGCCGTCGACGATGACCTGGAAGGCCACTTCCATGGTGTCCGCGTTCACCGCGTTGAACATCGTGTAGCGTTCGGCGGCGTCGAGGTTCTTCAGGTTGCTGCCATCGTTCGGGTGCGGGATGACGAACTCGCCGTTGCAGAACACGTACTGCGTGCGCGGCACCTTCTGCAGACGCAGGCCGTGGATGGCCTGGACGTTGGGAACGGTCACCATCTTGTCGCACTTCATGATGTCCAGGCGGATACGCGCGACGCGGCTGTTGGCCTTGTCGTTGATGAACAGGTACTTGCCGTCGTAACGGCCGTCGGTCATGGAGATGTGCGGGTGGTGGCTGTCGCCGTTGAGGAAGCGCGCGCTGTCGCCCAGCACCCGCCGGCTTTCGTCGGTCAGGCCCCAGCCGGTGG
>CBFGOS010000335.1:0-2991 GCA_965650425.1 uncultured Lysobacter sp.
CCACCTTCCGGCAGGCTTCGTAACCCGCATCCAGGTAGATGGCCGCGACGATGGCTTCGACCGCGTCGGCCAGGATCGAATCGCGGCGATGGCCGCCGGACTTCATCTCGCCCGGCCCCATGACCAGGCGGGGGCCCAGATCCAACTGACGGGCGATCGCCGCCAATGACGACTCCCGCACCAGCTCGGCACGCGCGCGGGTCAATGCGCCCTCGTCGGCGTGGGGCCAGTGCGAATACAGCGCCTCGGCGATGAACAGGTTGACCAGTCCGTCGCCCAGGAACTCCAGCCGCTCGTTATGCGGCATGCCCGCGCTCCGGTGACGTAGCGCCTGGCTCAGCAGGGCCGCGTCGGCGAAGCGGTGGCCGATCAGGTCACTCAACGCCACCCCGACGCAGTTCCTTGTCCGCCTTGAACTTGCCCACCACGTCCAGGTTGGCGATCAGCGGCTTGCGGACTTCGTACTCCACCGTCATCACGTAGCCGGCGTCCTTGCGGACCACCTTGACGTTTTCCGGCTTCACGTTGTCGGCATAGCTGATGTACAGGCGGCGGAAGAACAGGTCCTTGATCTTGGCCGGATCCTTGTCGGTCACCCCCGGCTCGGTGGCCAGGCCGTTGAGGGCCTGCTTGACGGCGTAGAACTCCGAATACATCGGGATGGTCTTCATGCCCATGTACACGAACACGCCGACCACGGCCAAGGTGATGATGAACCCGATCAGGGTCATGCCACGCTGCGTACGCTTCATCCGTTCACTCCCCAGTTGTCACGGTTGACATGTTCCGACGGCGGCCTGTCACTGGATGCCCGTGCCGATGCGGGAGAAATCAACTCCCCCATCGAAGTTCATCCAGACCAGGAATGCCTTGCCCCGCAGGTTCTTCTCCGGCAGGAGACCCCAGTATCGGCTGTCCTCACTATTATCGCGATTGTCGCCCATCACGAAATAGTGGCCCGGCGGGACTTCCCACTCGCCCTCGCCTGGATCATTGAACGGCAGATCGGTCCGCTCGAGGACGTTGTGCTCCACGCCGGCCAGGTTCTCGCGCAATTCCTCGGCGCCGGTCATCTCAGTACCGTTGCCCTTGCCCTGGTAGGCACCGACCGATGCGTAAGGCAGCGGCTCGCCGTTGAGGAACACCTGGTTGTCACGATAGGCAATGCGATCACCCGGCAGGCCGACCACGCGCTTGATCCAGTCCTGCTCCGGGTGATGCGGCGGCCGGAACACGACCACGTCGCCGCGCTGGGGCTCGCCGAGCGCCACCACCTTGTGGTTGTTGATCGGCAGTCGCAGGCCGTACTTGAACTTGTTGACCAGGATGAAGTCGCCGGTCAGCAGGGTCGGCATCATCGAGTTGGACGGGATGCGGAACGGCTCGGCGACGAAACTGCGCAGGATCAGCACCACCGCCAGGATCGGGAAGAAGGCCTTGGAGTAGTCCACCACCACCGGCTCGGCGGCTTCGTCGAGCAAGCCTTCGCGCGCGGCGCGGCGCTTGGCCAGCACGAACTTGTCCAGCAGCCAGACCAGGCCGGTGAACAGGGTGAGTACGACCAGCGCGGTTTCAAACCAGATCATCGTGTTCCGTTCTCCATGATCCACGCCAGCGTGGATGCCTCGGGGCCGGGGCCCATGCTGCCACCATAAAGCACAACCACCAGTGTCTCCGTGTCCCCAAGGTCACGGATCGGGGCCGGCATCAGCGGATCCCCCCGGGAGGTGGCGCCAAGGCGCCACCCTGAACCTTACTTGTTGTCCGCCGAGAGCACAGCCAGGAAGGCTTCCTGCGGGATCTCCACGCGACCCACCTGCTTCATGCGCTTCTTGCCTTCCTTCTGCTTCTCCAGCAGCTTCTTCTTGCGCGTGATGTCACCGCCGTAGCACTTGGCCAGCACGTTCTTGCGCAGCGCCTTGACGGTGGTGCGGGCAATCACCTGGCTGCCGATCGCGGCCTGGATGGCGACGTCGAACATCTGCCGGGGGATCAGCTCCTTCATCTTCTCGGTCAACTCGCGCCCGCGCCGGTCGGCGTGGCTGCGGTGCACGATGATGCTCAGCGCATCCACCTTGTCGCCGTTGATCAGCGTGTCCACGCGCACGAACGGGCCCGCCTCGAAGCGCAGGAAGTGGTAGTCCAGCGAGGCATAGCCGCGGCTGACCGACTTCAGCTTGTCGAAGAAGTCCAGCACCACCTCGGCCATGGGCAGCTCATAGCTGACCTGCACCTGGCTGGCCATGTAGGTGATCCCGATCTGCACGCCGCGCTTTTCCTCGCACAGCTTGATCACCGCGCCGATGTAGTCCGGCGGGGTGAGGATGTTGGCGCGGATGATCGGCTCGCGGATTTCGTCCACCTGGTTGATGGGCGGCAGCTTGGCCGGGTTGTCCATCGGCACGGTGGTGCCATCGGTCTTGAGCACCTCGTAGATCACCGTGGGCGCGGTGGAGATCAGGTTGAGGTTGTACTCGCGCTCCAGGCGCTCCTGCACGATCTCCATGTGCAGCATGCCCAGGAAGCCGCAGCGGAAGCCGAAGCCCATCGCCTCGGAGCTTTCCGGCTCGAAGCGCAACGCGGCGTCGTTGAGGCGCAGCTTGTCGAGTGCCTCGCGCAGGTCCGGATAGTCCTCGGCATCGACCGGGAACAGGCCCGCGAACACGCGCGGCTGCATCTCCTGGAAGCCGGGCAGCGGCGACGGGGCCGGATCGCCCGCCTTGGTCAGCGTGTCGCCGACCGGCGCGCCGTGCACGTCCTTGATCGATGCAGTGACCCAGCCCACCTCGCCCGCGCCCAGCTTGTCCAGCACCTTGCGCTTGGGGGTAAACACGCCGACGTTGTCGACCTCGTGCGCGCGGCCGGTGGACATCACCAGCAGCTTGTCGCCCTTCTTGATCTCGCCCTGCATCACGCGCACCAGCGAGACCACGCCCAGGTAGTTGTCGAACCACGAGTCGATGATCAGCGCCTGCAGCTTGTCGGTGTCGC
>CBFGOS010000336.1:0-2991 GCA_965650425.1 uncultured Lysobacter sp.
TCGAAGTCCTGGTAGAAGCCCGGCAGCTTGATCACGCCGATGCGCTTGGCCGGCGCCTTGCCCGCGGCCGGGATGCTGATCACTTCGGCCTTGGCGGCCTGGTCTTCCAGCCGCACCTTGTCGCGCACCAGCACCACGCGCACCGGCTGGCTGTCCAGGCCCGCTTCGGCCGGGATCACGTCCAGGCGCACCTTGGTGCCCTTCTTGCCGCGGATCTTGGCGACCACGTCATCGATGCGCCAGCCAATCACGTCCTCCATCGGGCCGCTGTCGCCCTGACCCACGCCGACCACGCGGTCGCCGGGCTTGAGCTTCTTCGAATTGCCAGCCGGGCCGCCGGGCACGATCTCGCGGATGGCGACCACGTCGTCCTGGCGCTGCAGCACGGCGCCGATGCCTTCCAGCGACAGCGACATCGACAGGTTGAAGTTGTCGGCCGAGCGCGGGGTGAAGTAGTCGGTGTGCGGATCCACCGAGTTGGCATAGCTGTTGACGAAGGTCTGGAACACGTCCTCGCCCTTCAACTCGGCAATGCCCTTGGCGAGGTTCTCGTAGCGCTTGTCCAGCGTCTTGCGGATGTCCTCGGGCTTCTTGCCGGCCAGCTTCAGGCGCAGCCAGTCGTTGCGGACCGATTGCTTCCACAGCGTATCGAGTGCGGCCTTGTCGGCGGCCCACGGCACGTCCTCGCGGTCGTACACGAAGCTGTCGTTGCCGGCGAAGCTGAAGATGTCCTGTTTCAGCAGCGCGCGCGCATGGGCCACGCGCTGCTCCACGCGCTGGCGGTAGATGGCGAAGATGGCGTAGGCGGCGGACATGTCGCCGCGCTTGAAGCCGTCGTCCAGCTTGGTCTTGTACGCGTCGAACTTGGCGATGTCCTGCGCCGTGAAGAACTGCTTGCCCGGGTCCAGCGCCTCCAGGTAGCGGTTGTACATGTCGGCCGACAGCGTGTCGTCCAGCGCCTTGGGCCGGTACGCATAGCGGCTGTCGGACAGCAGGCCGTACACCAGCTTGGCCGCGGTGGCCTGGTCGGCGGTGGGGGCGGTGGGCAACGCGGTGCCGCTGTCGGCACGGGCCATCAGCGCGAACGGCGCGGACAGCATCAACGCGAGCAGGGTTTTCTTGGCAGTCATCGGCATACTTCTGTGGCCGCGGGCGGCCGGAACCTGGGTGGGGGAATGCAGCACTAGGATGTTCCTCGGTTCGACCACCCCACAGTGCCGAAAGTTGCGGTCCGTGTCACCCGACCTTGCCCCAAAAACCAACGCCCCGGCACGCGTTTGGCGGCCGGGGCGCAGTCGGGGTTCAGGTTGGGCGCGCGGTCAGGCCGTGGCGACGCCCGCTTCCTTGGCCGAGCGGTCGGCGTGGTACGAGGAGCGCACCAGCGGCCCGGATGCCACGTGGCTGAAGCCCAGCTCGTAGCCGTAGACCTCCAGCGCCTTGTATTCGTCCGGGGTCCAGTAGCGCAGCACCGGGTGGTGGTGGGCCGACGGCTGCAGGTACTGGCCGATGGTGACCATGTCCACGTCGTGCGCGCGCAGGTCGCGCAGGGTGGCCTGCACCTGCTCCATCGTCTCGCCCAGGCCCAGCATGATGCCGCTCTTGGTGGTCACGTCCGGGTGCTGCGCCTTGAACTTCTGCAGCAGGGTCAGCGACCACTGGTAGTCCGCGCCCGGACGCACGTTGCGGTACAGGTCGGGCACGGTCTCGATGTTGTGGTTGAACACGTCCGGCGGATTGGCCGCCAGGATCTCCAGCGCGCGCTCCATGCGGCCCTTGCCGCGGAAGTCCGGCGTCAGGATCTCGATCTTGGTGCTGGGCGTGAACTCGCGGATTGCGGTGATGCAGTCGACGAAGTGGCCGGCACCGCCGTCGCGCAGGTCGTCGCGGTCCACGCTGGTCACCACCACGTACTTCAGCCCCATGTCCTTCACGGTCTGCGCCAGCTTCAGCGGCTCGGCGGCGTCCGGCGGCTTGGGGCGGCCATGGGCCACGTCGCAGAAGCTGCAGCGGCGGGTGCAGACCTCGCCCAGGATCATGAACGTGGCGGTGCCGTGGCCGAAGCACTCGTGGATGTTGGGGCAGCTGGCCTCCTCGCACACGGTGACCAGGCGGTTCTCGCGCAGCTTTTCCTTCAGCTTCTGCACCGAGTTGCCCGACGGGATGCGCACGCGGATCCACGAGGGCTTGCGCAGCACCGGCGCGTCGGCGAACTGCACCGGCGAGCGGTTGATCTTGTCGCCGGCCAGCTGCTTCACGCCCGGTTCGAGCGACGCGGGGGCGTCACCGCCCACGACTGCGAGCGGGATGGACTTGGGCGTGGATTCGGTCATTGCTGCTGCGGTGCCTATGCGGGGTGACCACGCGAGACGTGGCCTTTGCGGGGTAGCCACGCGGACCGTGGCCGGGCCGGGCGCGTCCGCCGGTCGGGGCGCGCTCGCGAGGGGGTCAGCCGAACGACGGCGGCGCGGCGGGTTCAACCGTCAGCCCGAACAATCGGGCGATGTGGCCGACCAGCACCGGCTTGACCGCGTCCAGGCCGGACGGGCCGCCCAAGTCTACCATCGACGTCACCGCCATCCCCGCGTAGCCGCAGGGGTTGATGCGCCGGAACGGCTCCAGGTCCATGGCGATGTTGAAGGCCAGCCCGTGGAAGGTGCAGCCGTGGCGCACGCGGATGCCCAGCGCGCCGATCTTGGCCCCGTTCACGTACACGCCGGGGGCGCCGTCCAGGCGGCGGGCCTCGATGTTCCAGTCGGCCAGGGTGTCGATGATGGCCTGCTCGATCCGGCAGACGTACTCCTTCACCCCCACCTTCAGGCGCTTCAGGTCCAGCAGCGGGTACAGCACGATCTGGCCGGGGCCGTGGTAGGTGACCTGGCCGCCGCGGTCGACGTGGATGACCGGGATGTCGCCGGGCATCAGCACGTGCTCGTCCTTGCCGGCCTGACCCAGGGTGAAGGTGACAAGGCCGAGACCATCATCCAGAAGAAC
>CBFGOS010000337.1:0-2965 GCA_965650425.1 uncultured Lysobacter sp.
ACCCCACGCGCTTCAAGCAGATCCACCGTTCCACCATCGTCAACCTCAAGGCCATCGCCGGCATCACCCGCGACGAGAGCGGCCGCGGCACCGTGCGCCTGAAGGCACGGCCGGAGACGTTGACCGTCAGCGCGCCGTACATGGCGCTGTTCAAGCACATGTGACGAGGTAGCCCGTGAACACGCTGTTTGCCCTGCTGTACCTGGTGCTGTCGCTGTTTGGCGTGGATCCCGCCCGTGGCGCCGAGGCGCTGTGCCGTCACACGCTGCTGCCGGGCGTCTGCGAGATCGTGCCCGCGCTGGAACCCGCGCCCCACGAAAAAGCCCCGGCACCGGGCCGGGGCTTTGCATTCCGCTCGTAACGTTGGCGCTTACAGCGAGTTGAGGATCACAGCCGCGATGATGCCGGAGGCGACCGAGACAAGCACGTAGCGGTCGTCCATGCGGCGCCACTCGTAGTTACGCGGCGGCGCGTACAGGCCGTAGTCGCGGTAGTCACGCACGTAGTAGCCGCGATAGTCGGGGCGGATGTACTCACCACGGCGGTAGGCTACGTAATGCGGGTGGCGCTTGTGCTTGTGCTTGTAGTGGCCCAGATGACGGCCGCGGTCATGGCGGTAATCGCCGTAGCGGTAGTCACCGCGACGATCATCATCCCAGCGGCGGCGCTCATGGCGGTCGTCATCGCGGTCACGGTCGTAATGACCGTGGCGGTCATAGCGGTCGTCGCCACGGCGGTCGTCGCCGTGCGTGCCCGCTGCGGCCACCCCGGACACCAGCATCGACAGGGCCAGGAAAGATCCAAGGGTGCGCTTCATGGTGGAACTCCTTGTGGTCGGCCACCCCCGCGGTGGCCCTTGGTCATCAAACTATTGGCGCGCGACTGAATGGAGCGTGGCTCCAGCCGGGACGTGAAAATTTTGTTCAGCGGCCAGTCGAGTGGCACGATTTCCACGTCGCGTGGCCCCCCGCGTGCGCGGCCCGCGTGACAGTGGCAAAGCACCCCGCCATCCCGGCGACTCCTCCAGGAAGGCCCCATGAACCTGATCTACGCCCACAACTTCGCCACCGCCCGCAACTTCGCCGAGCACAACGACTTCATGCCCGGCGACTGGAAGTGGATCCAGGACGCCGACATCGTGCGGCAGCACCCGCGCGCAGACATCTACAAGGTCGTGCACTGGCAGGACCACCCGCACCGCGACCACATCGACGAGACCATCGAGCGCGCCCGCGAGTCGCACCGGCTGGGCACCGTCACCGAGGTGGATGCCGGCGGTGGCACGTTGGGCGTGTCGGGCGCCTGACCGCCGGCCGGACGCGTTCCGGTCCAGCGACGCCGCCCCCCTTTGACGCGGTCTTCACAAGCCGGCAACCGCCAGTGGACGAGGCTTGAGTCCGGAGGCGCTCACCGTGGCAGGCTCACAAACGCCTTATGCATTCGACGACTTCCGCCTCGATCCGGTCGGCCACGAGCTGCGCCGGGGCGGGGTGCCGATCGCGCTGGAACCCAAGGCATTCGACGTGCTGGGCGAACTGCTCGCGCATGCCGGTGCGCTGCGCAGCCGCGACGACTTGCTGGATGCGGTCTGGGGCCATCGCCACGTCACCCCCGGGGTACTGAACCGCAGCATCGCCCAGTTGCGCCGCGCGCTGGGCGACGATGCCGAACACCCGCGCTACATCCAGACCGTGCATGCGCTGGGCTACCGCTTCATCGCGCCCGTCGAGGGCGCACCAGCGGTGACGGCCACTGAATCGGCACGCGTAACTCCTGCCCTCGCATCCGCAGCGACGTCAGCCCCCACGCCCGACGTCGCCTGCTGCCCGCCCACGGGCAAACCCGCCACAGCGCCGCCCGCCTCGGTCGCCATCCTGCCCTTCGCCGACCTCAGCGAGGCCCGCGACCAGGATTACTTCTGCGATGGACTGGCCGAGGAGATCATCAGCGGACTGACCCGCGTGCGCGGCCTGCAGGTCGCCTCGCGCACCTCCTCGTTCCGCTTCCGGGACAGCGACACCGATGCGCGTGAGATCGGCCGCCAGCTCAACGTGGCCGCGATCATGGAGGGCAGCGTGCGTAAGGCCGGCGACCGCGTGCGCGTGACTGCCCAGCTGATCGATGCCAGCAACGGCTACCACCTGTGGTCGGAGAACTTCGACCGCAAGCTGGAGGACATCTTCGCCATCCAGGAGGAAATCGCACGCAGCGTGGTCGCCGCGTTGCGCGTGTCGCTCACCACCCCGACGGAGATCAATTTCACCCGCCACGCGCCGCATGACATGCGCGCCTACGACTACTACCTGCGCGGCCGCCAGCTGGAAGGCCACACCACCAACGTGGCTTGGCACCTTGCGCCGCAGATGTTCCGGCGCGCGATCGAGCTCGACCCCGACTACGCGCAGGCGCATGCCGGCCTGGCCGATGCGCTGACCGAGCTGCTGCTGTGGCGCCTGGCCAAGCGCGAGGACGTGCTCGACGAAGCCCTCGCCGCCAGCCGTCGCGCGCTGGCCCTGGCCCCGGACTTGGCCGAATGCCAGGTCGCCCACGCCCACGTGCTGTCGCTGGCCGGCGACCACGAGGCGGCGGTCGCCGCGTTCGAACGCGCCATCGCGCTGGATCCCAAACTGTACGAGGCCTACTACTACTTCGGCCGGCACTGCTTCGCCAATGGGCGCACCGAGCGCGCCATCGACCTGCTGGAATCCGCGCACCGCGTCCGCCCCGACGAGTTCCAGGCATTGGCGATCGCAGTCGGTGCCGCATTCGGCGCCGGCCAGCCCGAGCGTGCGCGGCAGTTGGCCCGCGCCGTGCTGGACGTCGCACTGCACCAGATCGAGCTGCAACCCGAGAACGTACGCGCCTACTACTTCGCCGCGATCATGCAGCTGCACCTGGGCCAACCCGAGGCCGGCCGCCGCAGCATCGAAACCGCGCTGGCGATGCGCCCGGACGACTACGGCAC